>CAIVEH010000113.1 GCA_903904855.1 uncultured Bacteroidota bacterium
AATTGCTTTGTTTTAAATAAAATAAATGGCTTGATAGACATCTAACCCACATTGCAGGTTTTGTTAATTAGATGTAATTATTTCATACCTAATTCGTAAAATGTCTGGAAATCGATAGTTGATTATTCGTAGGGGGGTACGATTTAAGCGAAAATACGACAGCGACAATGGCTTTAATTGATTTGCAGCACACAAAATACAATATTTTATATGCATTTTGCGAGACAAATATTGCTTTCTTTGCTCTGTAATTATTGTAGATGCAACATCAGGTTTTGAGCGAATTATAAAATCTGTAGTACACAAATTGGAACTCAAAAAAAATGAAACACCTTACAATCAACACTTTACCGACAACTAGCTGCAATGTGGGCTAAGGTAACTTTGATTCGGATATCTATTGTTAACGTATATATACTCATACAGCAGTATTAGTTTTATCAACCGTTCAATACCTATACTCAATGAAAAAAGGATTGATAGATAAATCCTAATCTTGAAATATCGTATTTTCTTAGAAAAGTCAAACCAACACCAAGGTTCATACTACTTAAAGCGGCTTCCTTTCTTAATAGATTTTTGGTTTCGTTATTAAGGGTCATTTCAATACAATTTAATTTAGTAAAATTACTTCATTTGAAGTGTAAAACATTTCAATAACAGGAATTGAGTAAAAAATATGCTATTACTTTTCTTGTACGGCAATTATCCGTACATTTGCATCAAATCATTGCTATGAGTATTGCAAAAGCACCACAAGCCAGATTTGATGCCCGACTTACAAAAAACCAGAAAGAGTTTTTTGAACTGGCAGCAAGGATTAGTGGGTTTAAATCACTTTCCGAATTTGTTATTCATTCTACACAGCAGGTTGCCACCAGTATTGTTGAGCAACACAATACAATATTGGCTACCGAGCAGGATAAAAAAATATTCTTCGATAACCTCATCAATCCGCCCAAGCCCAATAAATCATTAAAAGAAGCTGCAATTCATTATAAAAAGCAACTGTCGGCAAGATGAGTTATTTAACAACTCTTCTGCAAAGCAGTCATGAAAAATCCGGTTTTTCATGTGGCAATACAATGCTTGATAGGTATCTGCATAAGCAGGCAAAACAGGATGTCAAACGAAAGCTGGCGGCCTGTTTCGTCTTAGCTGATGATAAAGAAATCAAAGGTTATTATACACTTTCAAGCGCCTCAATACAAAGGAGCCAATTGCCCGAACTGATAATAACGAAATTGCCCCCATCTTATCATGACCTACCGGTAACATTATTAGGCAGACTGGCAGTGGATAGGAAATTCAAAGGCCAGGGTATTGGTAAATTACTGCTGATAGATGCACTCAAAAGAAGTTTTGATGTATCAGTAACCAGCATTGCCTCCATGGCAATAGTTGTAGATCCGATTGATGATTCGGCTGTAAGTTTCTATGCCAGGTATGGTTTTATTTCATTGCCCGGTAGTGGCAGGATGTTTATAACATTGAATACTGTGGAGCAGTTATTTTAATTGAATAGAGCGTTTGAAAATAGTTTCTTTGAAAACAATTTATTTTAGAGTATACCTCATTCTGCATATTTTTTTCTGAATTCAGTCATAACTTCTTCTACCGGTAGTTCTTCTCCTTTGTCGGCCACAGTAATTGATAAGTCCAGTTCCTTTTCAAGAGATGTTCCCTTCAATAAAACACTTTTAGCCTCAATTGTTTTAGGCTTTGGAACTGGATGTTGAGCCAGCTCATATTCCATTACCAGTAAAGAAAGTACTTCCAGTTCCTCTGCTTCTTTCGATCATTCTTTCAGGTCTTCCTGCATCAGGGCATAAATGCGGGCTGATGCGTCCTCATACTGGTCTTCGTTTTTTATTGTGTTCACCATAGCTAATTGTTTTTCACATTCACTTCACTCCGCTATCAGCCGCATCAACTGCTGTATCTCCTCCGCCTTCTGGTCTTCCTTCCGGTATCGGTAGCATAGAGATAATTCTTCCATCATTTTGTACATAATGCGCTTATTGAGCAGCGGGGCGAAATAGGTTTCGCGTTCGGTGGCATTAATTTTCTTGAGGTAAGAATCCACATCCTTTTGGGTATACATCATGCCGCTTAGCGGGTCGATAAAAAACTGGATCTGCTGTATAGCTTCATCTTCCGGACTGAAAATATTGTGGATGACATCAATAAACGCGAATATGAATTGCCTTGGCACGTCTACCGCGAAGATCGGGATATCCAGCATTTCACAAAGGGCAAGGTACAGAATGCCTATAGTATAACTGTTGCCCTGCTTGCTATCCAGCACCTGGTTAATGAAAAAATATTTTGGCTCTCGCTCGGTCAGTTCGTGGCCCTGCAGCTTAAAGAAATTATAGAGTATGCTGTTGAATACATTTACCTGCTCAATAGGCGTAAGGTAGTTGTTGAGCTCCAGCCATATGTTGCGCCGTAGCTGATCGAACTGAGTTAGAATAGCCGGCACATTCAGATCAGGAAACTGGAACCGGGCCAGCAATATGGCCCCTCTCAGTATCTCCGGATTAGTAGCGTTGCTCCAGGTTACAAAGTCTTCCTGCAGGTCTTCAAAATGCACCCTGTGAATCAATAGTTCTATGCGCTCCTGCACCTCTTCGTCCGCGGTTAGTTCCCAAAGCTGTTCCAGGTTAGGAATAATCTCCTTGCCATAATTTAGCAGCTTACTGGCAACAGTATCATATACCTCGTTGTCGGGGTCATCAATTAGTCTTAGCAGTGCCGATATTTCTTTATCTGATCGCATGGTTTTCGAAACTGTTACCTTAATTAGCTACAAATCATCAATATTAAAATGGCTTTGCGATCTTAAAAAAGGTATTTGCAAATTGCGCATCTTCGCCTTTGCGTGAACTTTCTTTTTGTCTTAATAAGTCAAGTGTTATTGCCAAAGCAATCGCTTTGCTTTCCGGAATCCAAGTTACGAAAAACAGAAAAAGCCTTAAAAAACAATATCCCCATACTGGGGATATTGTTAATGATTTATGCTCTCTTCTTTTTGGCTACCTTTTTCGGAGGGTTCGCTTTCTGCTCTTCTATGATTGCTTTTACATCTGCAATCGTCAGCGCCGCTGGCTGCTCTGCCTGTTCTTTAGGTATCTTGTAGTTCTTCAGGCCTTGCTTTATGTATGGGCCGTATGGGCCTTTAAGTATCCTTATTTTTTCTTTTTCAAATACCTTGATCTCACTTTCCAGTTTCGATTTCCGCTTGTCTTCTATCAATGGTATCACCTCACCCAGTTCTACTGTATAAGGGTCCATTTCCTTTTTCAGCGAGTAAAACTGGCCTGCATGTTGGGCATAAGGTCCGAAACGGCCAATATTCACTACTATATCAGCATCTTCAAACTGTCCCAGGTTGCGGGGCAGCCTGAAGAGTTCCAGCGCTTCCTCCAGCGTTATGGTTTCAATACTCTGGTTGTTGCGCAGCTTGGCAAAGCGTGGCTTTTCTTCTGCATCTGCACCACCTATCTGCACCATTGGCCCGAAGCGGCCCAGGCGGGCTACAACCATTTTGCCACTCTGAGGGTCAAGTCCTAGTTCGCGCTCTCCCTTAGCCCTTCCTGCATTCTCTATTGTATGTTCTACACTAATGTGGAACGGCAGGTAGAAATCATCAATCATTTTATTCCACAATTGCCTGCCTTCAGCAATCTCATCAAATTCTGCCTCAATTTTAGCCGTAAAGTCATAGTCCATGACTTTTTCAAAATGCTCCCTCAGAAAATCATTCACCACCATACCCAGATCGGTAGGGAAGAGTTTATTTTTTTCTGCGCCGAAGTTTTCGCTGCTGGTGGCCGCTGTTACCTTATCATTTTGCAGTGTTACTACCTGGAAATCCCTTTTCACACCCTCTTTATCCCTTTTCTCCACATAGCCCCTTGCCTGTATTGTGCTGATAGTTGGTGCATAAGTTGATGGTCGGCCTATACCCAGTTCTTCCAGTTTTTTCACCAGCGAAGCCTCCGTATATCTCGGCGCTGGCCTGCTGAATCTTTCAGTTGCTACCATGCGCTGGAAATCCAGTTTCTGGCCAGCCGCAAGCGGTGGCAACAGTCCTTCATTTTCATCTTCTCCATCCTCTTCGTCGCGACCTTCGCTGTATACCTTCAGGAAGCCGTCAAACCGCATCACCTCGCCGGTAGCAGTGAGCTGGTCGGGCTGGGTCGATACGTTGATTTTAGCTATTGTACGCTCCAGCTGTGCATCTGCCATCTGGCAGGCCATTGTACGCTTCCAAATTAGTTCATAAAGCCTGCTTGAGTCTGCATCTCCCGCCGATGTTGCCATCATATCTGTAGGTCTGATGGCTTCATGCGCTTCCTGTGCCGATTCATTCTTGGTTTTGTATACGCGCTGTTGATGGTATTTTTCGCCATATTGGGCTATAATTGCCACCCTTGCCCCGTCTATCGCCGTCTCCGACAGATTAACGGAATCCGTTCTCATATAGGTAATATGCCCGTTTTCATATAGCTTCTGTGCTAGCAGCATGGTTTTCGATACCGAATAACCCAGTTTGCGGCTGGCTTCCTGCTGCAGGGTAGAAGTAGTGAACGGTGCCGATGGTGATTTCTTGGCTGGTTTTACCTGCACGTCATTTACGGTATAGGTAGCGCCTATGCACCTGGTCAGATAATTATCTGCACCCTTGGCATCACTTAGTCTGTCAGGCCCTTCTGCCTTAAAAGTTACTTTCTTTTTATTGAGGTCATCAGCGCTGAAAAAAGCTTCCACTTTAAAGCTGCTGCTTACCTTAAACTTGGTAATATCCCTTTCCCGCTCTACTATAAGCCTAACTGCTACCGATTGCACACGGCCTGCCGAGAGGTTATTGCGCATACTCATTTTACGCCACAGTACAGGCGATAATTCAAAACCCACAATACGGTCCAATATTCGGCGGGCCTGCTGTGCATTCACCAGGTCCATATTCACAAACCTTGGGTTCTGCACCGCCTTATTGATAGCGGGCTTGGTTATTTCATGAAATACTATTCTTTTGGTCTTATAAGGATCCAGGTTCAATACTTCGCACAAATGCCACGATATGGCTTCACCCTCACGGTCCTCATCCGTTGCCAGCCATACATCATCCGATTTTTTAGCAAGCGCCCTGAGTTCCTTAACTACTTTCTGCTTATCCTCCGAAATGATATACTTGGGTTTATATCCGTTTTTCAGGTCTATGCCCATATCTTCTTTCTCAAGATCACGGATATGGCCATAACACGATTTTACTTCAAAATCGCTACCTAAAATTTTTTCTATGGTCTTCGCCTTTGCAGGCGACTCCACTATCAGTAAATGTTTAGCCATTCTTAATTTCTACTTTTTTATGCCTGAAACCATGGCAAGAGTGTGCAATAATAGAATATTGTTTCCAAATAGAAAAAAAGGGGAGAAAATCTCCCCTTAATTGCTAAAATATATTTATAGGTATAGGCACTTAGGTCGCAATATCAATCCTTTGATAACAAGCGTATTGGATCATTTTTGACCATTCTTTTTATAAGGGTATCAAAGATTACTCCCATTTTTTGTCTTCTG
>CAIVEH010000114.1 GCA_903904855.1 uncultured Bacteroidota bacterium
GCCCGGTATGCAAAATAGTGTCTATATAATCATCAAACTACAGCCAGCATACCTGCTTCGGGATATAAAGGTGCTTTGTTTTGAATAATGGGCTTTGTGCTCTTTCCTTTATTCCCTTATGATTTTGTGCACTTTGTGATTAACCTTAGTGTGCTTTGCGGTAAATTTTAATGCACTTATTTATTTCGTGTTTAATATAATAATAAACCTTTAACTATTAAAAACAATTAAAACTATGGCTCCTAAACCTACCCAGCAGCAATTGGCTAAAGACCTATATCTCCAGACCGACAAAACCCAGCAGGAAATAGCCGATATCCTTAATGTAAACCGCCGCACAATTTATTTGTGGGTCAAAAACGGCAAATGGGCCGAAATGAAGAATGCCGCGGCACAAACCCCGTTTACCATGCAGAACGAAATCCACAACCATTTCGCTGCCATCAACAGGCGCATCAAAGCCCGCGAAGGCGATAACTGCCCCACCATGCAGGAAGTAGAAATGTTGCGCAAACTCCTCAATATGTCGGCCACAATCGATAAGCGCCATACAGGCGCATATATCGAGGCATTCACAGAATTAACCACCTATATCTACCACAAAGATGTTGAGCTGGCGCGTAAAGTAACCATTCACGCCGATAATTACGTAAAAGGTCATTTAGGCGATGATAATGATGAATATCAAAGACATATAGCTGATAATATTGCGCGTGTAGAAAAAAATCTCGAAAACGATCCCGAACAGGAAGATCCAACATTCACTCCTGATCCCATTACCGAACCACCCGTAACCGATCAGGTTCAAACCGAAGCCCCGCAACCAATCGATTCAAACCAGACACAGCCAGCCACCCAAATCGTGAGCCCTGATGAAAATAATACCCTCCCTTCAGTCCCCGTAAGCATTTCTCTAAACGAGGGCCGGGTCGGATATAACACCCTCTCCTTTGGAGAGGGCCGGGGTGAGGTCAACGAGGGCTGGGTCGGATATAACACCCTCTCCTTTGGAGAGGGCCGGGGTGAGGTCAACGAGGGCCGGGGTGAGGCCAACGAGATAAAATGCGATAAGAATGGGATAACCCATACACCACACAATATCAGCAACAATCAATTGATAAACAATGAATTAAGCCATACTGAAACAACCACTCCTTATCCCATCACTAATTTTTCAAACAATGGGATAACCGCTCCGCAGTGGCAAAACCGAAGTTTCATTGAACTCCCGGCAAATGAGGTCCTGGGAAAAGGGTAACAGCTCAATATCCTTGCCTTAAGAAGTTACACTGTTGTTCCAGGTGTTCTAATTATATAAATAAATGATGTTCTTCAATATTTTCCGAAGGGAATCTGGAAGTGCTGATATAATCCCTTATCCAGAACCTGCCCTGAGCAATTGCCGAAGGGGTATTCATTGATCCAAAGCTAAATACAAAACCACTTTAGCCCTACCGCTCCATAGTATCAAAGCTGTAGAGTTTCCCAACCACCAACCTAAAACCCAGCACCACCACGCCCATCACGGCAAGCCCAGTAAAAACCAGAGCCTCACATGCAACAATCCAGCCTGATTAAGAATTTCACAACAGCAGTTATTTGATATGCAAAATCATCCTTAACTTTGTATTGTGCGGTCATCTACCCAAATATTGCATCAGATCAAAGCCACCGTTCTAGCTACCGACCCCGGAGCTACCCTGATCCTGTATGGCTCCTATGCCCGTGGGGATAATCGCGAAGATTCAGATATAGATATTCTGGTACTCCTCGATAAAGATAGAATTACCAATGACGACAGGGAAAGAATAGGTTATCCTTTATACGATCTGGCCAGAAAAACAGATACAGAAATAAACCCCATATTCTACACCCGGTATACATGGGACACTAGGCTGAGGATTACCCCTTTTTATAAAAATGTTACTAAAGATGGTATCTATCTATGAACCCGGATATGTCAGAATTTATTAGCCTGAGAATGGCTAATGCCAATAAGGTCCTGGCGGAGGTAGTGGACTATCAGATTGAAAATCAACTATGGAATACTGCTGTTAACCGGTTGTACTATGCCTGCTATTATGCAGTTTCCGCCCTGCTCTATAGCAAGGACTTTAATTCAAAAACACATAGTGGTACGAAACGCCTTTTTGAACAGCATTTTATTAATACGGGGATCATCAGTACTGAAGCCGCCAACTTTTATGCACGGCTTTTTGGTATGCGCCAAAACGCCGACTACGAAGATGAAATTGATTATGAAAGAGAAGATGTAATCATTTTGGTTCAACCAGCCAAAGACCTGATCGCTTCAATTGAATCGATACTGACAAAAGAATCATAGGTTTACAGAAGGCTTAAGTTCGAAAAAAAATAAATAAAGAGTTATATCAGGCACTAACCTCTCCTGTTCAGCTTTTTCTCAATCGAAACAGGCAGGCTCCGGAACAGTTCCCGCAATTCAATAATCTCATCACTGAGCATATTCTTCTTGAGTATAATATTGGCAACAGCCTTACTATTATACACCAGGAAATAATTTTTGAACTCTGCTATTTTATAAGTCTTTACCCAATCCAGTTCTGTGCTGAAAGATTCGCCGGTTGCCTTCATGCGTTCAGGTGTAAAATCATAAATAATTACTTCCTGCAATCTGAGATGTGATGCATATTGCTTCCTGGCATTCCTGTATAGTATTAAAGGAGCAATAATAATAAAATAGACAGCTAGAATAATACTTATATAAGGAAATTGTGAAAAATTAGCCTTATTAATAAAATAGAGCGGAATAGAAATCAGAGAGAATAAAATAATAGGTATAGGCGTTTAGATCGCAATAATGTAGCTTTGCCTTATGGAGAGGCGAATTACCTTTGCAGGTGTGAATTCAATTATGTTCCACCAACGGTTTAAAACAGACGACGACTGCCTGGAATATTTATCCGGCGTTA
>CAIVEH010000115.1 GCA_903904855.1 uncultured Bacteroidota bacterium
CTGTAGCTGCAACAGCAGTTGTGTGATTATAAATATGCTCAAAATACAGGCTGGCAACAAACTTTGATTCTTTTACAGTTTCCCATGGCAGCACTCCGTTTATCATTGTTTGCATTACCAGGTAAAGAATCACAATTCCTGTAATGGAAAATAGAATACTTCGCGGGATATTTTTAGCGGGGTCCTTTATTTCCCCGCCGAGGTGGCATACGTTGTAATACCCCAGGTAAGAATAGACACACTTTAAAGATGCATGACCAATAGCGGCATACAATAGAACGGAGCTACTGAATAACGACGTGCTTTTGAAACTGTCGAAATTTATTTTGAATGCCTGCGCTGCACTAAAATGTGGAATCCCCGAAAAAATAAGCCATAAGATAGTGCCGCCGGTAACCACCCATAATACAACCGATATTCTGCCTATGCTTTTAATATTGCGGTATAGCAAAGCAATTAATAAGAGTACCAGCGCTCCGCTTACCATTTTCTTTTGAATGACAGTAAGAGGAATAAGAAATGAAAAATAATCAGAGAAGCCTATAGCTCCACTTGCAATTACAAGGGGTGCCTGCAATGTTGTCTGCCAGATGAACAGGAATGACATCAGCTTGCCGCCTTTTTTTTCGCCGAACAGTTTTTGAAGGAATACATAACTCCCTCCTGCCTCCGGCCATTTGGCGCCCATCTCGGCCCATACCATTCCATCTGCAAATGCAAGCACCGCACCCACCAGCCACGCCACAATGCTCGCCGGCCCGTTCATAAACCCCACGACAATAGACATGGTCACGAACGGACCTATTCCCACCATGTCTATCATATTGATAGCCGTAGCCTGCCAAAGGGATAGGCCTCTTTCTAATTTCGGTGTGGATGTAACTGACAATGATCTGCTTTGTTACACAAAATAGAAAATACATCCTGCAAATCATAAAATTGCAGAATTATTTGGTGGTTTTACCTATTAATCGTAATATTGCATTGAAGCGATTAATATGGGTATTAGTAAAACAGAATTATTTACCAAAAAACAAAATGAACTGGCCAACATTGCAAGGGCGCTGGGCCACCCGGCACGTATTGCCATATTGCAGCACGTGGTGAAAATAAATGCCTGCATCTGTAACGATCTTGTTGGTGAGCTGGGCCTTGCGCAGGCTACCATTTCGCAGCATCTTAAGGAATTGAAACAACTTGGACTTATCCAGGGAACAATAGAAGGTACAAGTGTTTGCTATTGCATTGATCCAAAGGTTTGGGAAAAGTATAAGAAATTGTTTTCGGAGTTTTTTTTGGAAGTAAAACAGGCAAGCAAAGCAAATTGCAGCCCGGATTGTTGTTAGAAAGATTTAGTTAACTTAAAATAAATTTTATGCAAACAGAACAGGAATTGAAAGAATTAGTAAGGCAGAAATACAGCGAGATAGCTTTACAGAACAAAGAAACCAATATGAGCTCTTGCTGTGGCGCAGGTGGTTGCAGTACTGAGGTTTACAACATAATGAGTGACGACTATACCAAACTGGAAGGATATAACGCAGATGCTGATCTTGGTCTCGGATGCGGATTACCCACACAGTTCGCGCAGATCAAGGAAGGTGATGTAGTGATAGACCTGGGCAGTGGTGCCGGC
>CAIVEH010000116.1 GCA_903904855.1 uncultured Bacteroidota bacterium
CACACAGGGTTTTAAAAAATAATTGCGCATGTTTTTATTGGTTATCATTTAGTTAGGTGGTGGAAATTGCGCATTTTGTGGTGAGGTGTGCAATTTTGGGTGATTGATGTTTAACCACAAAGGGCACAAGGGTTAGCACAAAGGGCACGATTTAATTAATTTATGAGCAAGGGCACAAAGTGTATTTCCTGCAGGGTGTAGTTGTGCAGCCCGGTCTGCCAACAGGAACTAAAGTGATTGCAAATCCGCAACCAAGTGGGGCGGGATTAAAAATCCGGCAGCGAGAGAAATACCTAGTTTTGTGGTTTATTTTTGGAATTCGGGTGCAATATAGGCAATAATATTGGTATTTTCAAATAAAATGGAGTACATATTTTGTGTTGGATTGCGCGGATGGTAAAACAAATATATTATATTATTATTGTGATTTGGCATTTGCTGTTACCTATTTACTGGTTAGCTGAAAAACAGATAGCGTATAAATATTGCTGAGTTTTTATGTGATTAGGGCGATTGTAGTTTTGTTAATTTTCCGGTTGTGTTTTAATTTTTCTTTAAAAGAACAGAAAATCTTTTTGTTTTCTGAAAATTCTTTTTAGATTTAACCGACAATTTTTTTTTCACACTTAAACAACAAACAAAAAAAATGGATGCACCTTTTTTAGGAATGGTACAGTATTTCGCGTTCGGCTGGGCGCCAAAAGGTTATGCACTTTGTAATGGTGCACAGATGTCAATTCAGCAAAATCAGGCATTATTTGCTTTGCTAGGCACTCAGTATGGTGGTAATGGAACCACTACTTTTGGCCTGCCAGACCTGCAGGGCCGCTCAATAGTAGGGCAGAGCAACGGCCACATGATGGGTGAGAAGTTCGGGACACCTTCCGCTACTTTACTTGCTACCAACATGCCAATGCACACACATTCGGTTGCTCCGATTCCGGTACCATCATGTACCAACACCGGCAGAGGCGGTGGCGCTACTCTTACTGATCCTACAGGACATGTATACAGCAACTTATCAGGAGGCGCATTATTATATAATTCTGCACCAACTTCAGGCGCAAATTTGGGCGCACCAAGTGTAACAGTAGGCGCAGCAGGCCAGAATGTGCCTTTTTCTACAATGAATCCTTACCTAGCTGTTACTGCTTGCATTTCTACAATAGGTATTTTTCCGAGCAGGAACTAAGGGAGTCTAGAGTATTTAGTCTACAGTCTAAAGTTATTGAGACAGACTGAAGGTTACGAAATCATTCAAACAAATTTTTAAAACATTTTAAAACTCAAAATCAAAAAATATTATGGACGCATATTTAGGTTCTATTTGCGCATTCGGGTTCAATTTTAACCCCTATGGCTGGTATTTTTGCAATGGCCAGACACTGGCGATTCAATCAAATGCTGCACTTTTCTCGTTGTTAGGCACTTATTATGGCGGCAACGGAAGTACAACTTTCTGCTTGCCCAACCTGCAGGGAAGAAATACTATTAATCAGGGAGTTCTTAACGGAGTCAATCACGTCATTGGCGAGTTTGCCGGTTCAGATACAGTCACAATTACTTCTGCAAATATGCCTGCGCATACACATACTGTTCAGGCATCCATTAATGCGAATAATGGCGGGCGTGGCAGTACAGGCGTGCCCAGCAACAGCCCGTCTGGTGGTTATCCTGCTGTGGCATCAAACCCTGTTTATAGTCCGGCTTCAAATGCAGGGTCTGTATTAAAATCCGATCCATTGGTAACATTGGGGACTGCAGGTGGATCTGCACCTATTACAATTTCTGACCCATCGCTGGTGATGAATTTTTGTATTGCATTCACAGGTATATACCCTTCGAGGAACTAATTCAGTATTTAGTCTAGAGTATTTAGTCTAAAGTATTTAGTCTAAAGTCAACTAATTAAGTAAAAAAATCTTTAGGATTATTTCAAAAAACATTTTTTAACTCAAAAAAATATTAATATTATGGATTCATATATTGGTTCGATCTGGTCGTTCGGATTTAATTATCCCCCTTATGGCTTTGCAGGGTGCAATGGCCAGCTTCTGCAAATAGCTCAATATCAGGCACTGTTTTCGCTTATAGGTACTACCTATGGCGGCGACGGAGTTAACACTTTTGCAGTGCCAAATCTGCAGGGCCGTACACCTATAGGCACTGGCCAGGGCGCTGGCTTGCCCAATTATGTTTTAGGGCAATCTGGTGGCAGCACTTCCGTTACCCTTACATCGGCTAACCTGCCAGCACATACTCACACAGTGCTCAGTATAGCTACGCCGGTATCGACTTCGAACGCGGCATTGGCTGACCCGAATGGTAACTATCTTGCCGCAAGTGGTGCTTCAGGCAACACAATAGCTAATGCTTATAGCACGGGTACTACACCTAGTGTTCAGATGGCTGCTTTGGCTGCTGCAAATACAGCACCAGCAGGTAATGGTATACCATTAGATATTACAAGTCCTTATATGGCAGTGAATTATTGTATTTCTTTGGAAGGGCTTTACCCGCAGAGGAATTAAACCCTGCCACCCTGTCCCTAAAGGGAACCATCTAATTAGCTATTGGTTCTAGTTTTTGGGGGTTTGGTTTGCTATTTGGCACAGGAATGTGTATTTATTGGTGCATGTTTTGTGTGTTAGGGTTTTTGAATTGAATTTTTTATATTGTAACCGGTGGCGGGGTGCTGCCGGTTATTTTTTTTAGACCTCACCTCTGCCTTCCCGATGAAAAATCGGGATAGACTTCCAAAGGAGATGGTGTTATTTCCGGATGGGTGTTTCCGGATGGGCGCGAGTTAACCACCCCTGGTTGGCTATGGCTTAACGCCTCAGCCAACCGGTCCCCTCCTAAAAACAGGATGGGAGTTTGCGAACCGGGAGAGTGTTTCCGGCTATGCGCACTTTTACCACTCCGGCTTGGCCAGCCCTACTTGAAGAAAGGAGGGGAGTCTGTTGCGAACCAGGAGAGTGTTTCCGGATGGGTGCGATTGATGTTTTTTATTTTTTTTCATTTTTGGTTTTATCTTTCGGTTTTTACAAACAAAATATGAGCAACAAAATAGGTTTATTGTTACCGAGGTCGGTGATATACCCGACGATGAGTTTTGATATGATGGCGGGACTGCGGCAGGGGCTGGCGGAACTGGGCATTAAGGATGTTGAAATAAGAACAGAAAATGCGGGCCTGGGGGCTGAGCCGAAGGATATATATGCTGCATGCGAAAAGCTGGTTTTTGATGGCTGCATGGTGGTGGTGGGATATGTGAATCCGGTGGCGGCTGAAGCTCTGGAGCCGTTGTTTGCGAGTGCAGGGGCTTTGTTTATTGCTCTGGAGGCGGGTTATCATTATCCGCTTGGGGGGCTAAAGGCATTGCCGCATGTATTTACGGTGAGCCTGGATGGTGTGCTGTGCTGCAGGATAATGGCCCGTAAGGCTGTGGCTGATGGGGGCAAAAGGATGGCTTATGCGGGATCATTTTATGAGGCGGGCTACAGGAGCGTGCAGGGCTACCATAAGGGGATGGAAGAGGCAGGTGGGGCTATAAGCTATAACCTGATAACGCCGCTGAAACGGGCTGATTTTTCGCTGGCGCCGCTGATGCAGCATATAGAGGCTGAGCGGCCGGATGGTGTGCTGGCCAGCTTTTGCGGCGATATGCTGCAGGATTTTTGCATGGCTGCTGCGGCTAACCCTGCGCTTGCTGCCACTCCCATATATGGCAGTGCTTTTATGGCCGATGAAATATGGCTGGGGCAATGCACTTACCCCGGCATGGATATACAGGTGGCGACTACATGGGGCAGCGGGCTGGTGAATGATGCCAATACAAAATTTAAAGATACCATGACTGCCGCAAAGCAGCGTGTGAATATATGGAGCATGCTGGCCTGGGATGCTGCGCGGCTGGTGGCTGTGGCGCTGCTATATGAGGCGGATGGGGCTATTGCTGCGCTTGAGGCGCTGGCCTTTGATGGCCCCCGCGGGCATGTGGCCGTGAGTGCGGCTACGCACCGGGCGAATGGGCCGGTGTATACGGGTGTGGTGGTTAAGTCGCCGACTGGTAACTGCCAACTAGAAATTTCGGGGGTGTCGCCGTTTCTGGCGGAGCAGCGGGAGGCGCTGGAGGCGGAGATTAATAGTTTTGACGGGATAGCTACGAGCTGGAAAAATGCTTATGGGTGTCTGGAGTCGTAGGGGCCTCACCCCTGCCCTACCCAAAGGAGAGGGGGTACTTTCGGTTAAGATGTTGGGCTTGGGTAGTTCTGTTGGAGGTGTTTTTATTTAATCGCGGCTGGGTCGAATATTACACCTGTTTATCCGGCTGATTATTTCCTGATCAGCCGCGAGTTAACCACCCCTGGTTACACTCGGCATTCGCCTCGTATAACCGGTCCCCTCCTAAAAACAGGAGGGGAGTTTGCGAACCGGGAGAGTGTTTCCGGCTTGGTGGGCATTTACCACCCCTGATTTGGGGCTTAACGCCCAAACCGGTCCACTCCTTCCCGAAATGCTTCGGGATCCGGGAAAAAACAGGCAATAACCACCTCGGCTTCGCCACCCCACCTTGAAGAAAGGAGGGGAGTCTATTGCGAACCGAGAGAGTGTATCCGGCTACGTGTATTTTTTATTTTTATTAAAATATTTTATGAGCAAACAAAAGATAAAAGTAGGGTTGCTGTGCAACAACAAGATGGCGGTGCCGACCTTGATGCGACTGATGAGGGAGGGGGCGCTGTGTGGCGTGGCGACAGGGGATACAGATGCGGAGGCTATGCATGTGGTGCGGGCTTCGTGCGAAGGGGGAGAGCGAAGTGCGGGGAGCGCAGAGCGTGTGCCTTATACCGTTATTACCCGCAAGGGGCATAAACAGCAGTTGCGGGAGTGGGTGGCTACAGTGGGGGCAGATGTGGTTTTTGTGATGACGTTTCCGTACCGGATACCGGGTGAAGTGCTGGCTATGCCTCGGCTGGGGTTTCTGAACTTCCACTTCGGGCTACTGCCGGAGATGCGGGGTGCAGACCCGATTTTTGAGTGTATTCGGCAGCGGCTGCTGGTGGTGGGTGCTACTGTGCATGTGATGGATGAGGGATTAGATACTGGACCGATAGTGTTGCGGGAGGAGTTTCCGCTATCACCGGACTTTACTTATGGTATGCTGAGCGGGCAGATGGCGATGCTGGGGGAGAAGCAGTGCGGGGAAGCGCTAACGCTTCTGGAGCGGGGAGCGGAGAAAGAGAGCGGAAATGAGAGCGGGGAGCGGGGAGCGGAGAGCGAAGGGGCCTCACCCCGGCCCTTCCCGATGAAGGATCGGGATGGACTTCCGGAGGAGAGGGTGCCATATACTGATGGGCATCCTACTAATAATATTTCAGTAGTGGGGTTGCCGTTTCCGGTTACTGCGCAGGATGAAAGCAAGGCTAAGTACTGGCCGAAGGTGGGGGAAGGGGAGATTACCATCAGGTGGGATAAGATGAACGTTGAGGAGATCATTGCGCTGGTACGTGCGTGCAACCCGATTGGAAGGGGAGTGCCAACCAGCATTAATGGATGGAAAATAGGGGTGGTGGATATATGCCCTGTTAATCTGGATGGCGATGCGAGCGCTATTGCACCGGGTACAATCATTGCCATTGATCACCAGAACGGACTGATAGTGTGTTGCCTGGCTGGCAGGGCGGTGAAGCTGGAGGTAGTATATACCAGCGAAGGCTATTTTCCGGGGTATAAGATTGCTTTGTTTGGGGTAGGGCAGTGGGGAGTGTTTTCTTAATTTGGAGTTTGCAGTATGCGGGTTGGCGAGTTGACAGTTTTGCGGATGGCATTTTATAGTTTGCTAACTGAGAGCGTTATTCCGGTTATGCGCGATATTGCCACCCCTGGTTGTCTTCTCCGCCACGGCGGGTCAGCTAATCTGTCCCCTTATTCGCGAAATGCTTCGGGATCCGGGAAAAGACAGGAAATAACCACCCCAGCTTTGCCACCCCTCCTTACCCGAAATGCTTCGGGATCTGAGAGAAGGAGGAGGAGATATAGTTGCGAACCGGGGTTGGCGAGGACTTTTAAGGAGGCATGCTTTGCAATAGTAGACTCGTCACAGACTTATTCGCTAATCGGGACTCCATCCAACATAATTTGGTTTATATTTTTTCGGGATGACTATGACATGCGAGGCAGGTTAAGAAAATTCATTTAGTTTTACACTTTCATTATTAATAGCTTTAATCCTGGCTTTCCCGAATAATTGAATTCATGCATCTAATCTGTTGTAAAGGAATATGCTAATTGTTTTTGTCCTTTGTTTTTTGTTTTGCTGCTTTCCAGGTGTTTTACTGCTTCCACTCTATGCCTGCGACGAACGTTTGCAACGAATAATATTTGTACTATTTATTTCCTTAAGTTTTTGGGTTTGCTGTCCGTGGTTTATTTCGGAGATTGGTATGCGGCTTGGTTCAACCGCGATTGTATTACAGGCGCTGTTTATTATAGTGTTTTTTTATGTTCACCGCCAATCTGCCAGGGACAAAATAAAGATGTTTTTTTCAGGTACAATGAAGCAGATACAGCTTCATCACCTTTTTCTGGTTTTGGTTGTTGCTATCCAAATTGCGCCGTTGCTATTTATCACTTTGCCTCCGGGTTGCGATACTTCCATGCATGGGTATATTACTCGGCTGATAATCAACAATAATGGTATTCCCCATTCGTACAAGCCAATACTGCCGGTAAACTATTTCGGTAGTTACAGTGCAGGCTACCACCTTCTAACAGCCTTTTTCTCGGGCTTTGAAGTGTCGTTGCTGCGGTATTCCATCAATCTCACAACCATAGTTGTATATCCGCTTACTTTGTTGGGATTTGTATTTCTACTTCGCCAGTTTTTTACCGAAAAGGTGGCAATATACACAGCACTTGTGTATTATGGAATTAACAGAACCTTTATCCCGACTGTATTCTGGGGTGGTAACCCAACCATATTGTCGGTTGCATTTTGCCTTTTCGGTGCAGGATTAATGCTGTATGCAATAAACAGCAAGTCGAGGCTCCTGCTCTTTTGTTCCTCGTTGTGTATTGCAGCAATAGCGTTGGTTCATGCCATTCCCGCAATAATACTGGTGTATCTGTTACCAATCGGGTACGTGATTGTGTTTTTCCGTTCATCAAACAGGAAATGGATATTGAAAAATAGCGGTATTTTGTTACTGCTGGTAATCCTTTTGTTATCGCCCTTTCTGCTGCACTTTCGCAACGAAAATTCGCCGCAACTTTTATTGAAAATAAGGAATTGGCAAAATGATATGATGCACCATCAGTTGAATGGAAATCTGATACATGACCTGCCATCAGCCTGGGTGCAGTTACTGGACAGAACAGGTATTCCGGTTTTTGTGATAAGTGTGATTTCATTGTTGGCGATCGCTTTTTATAAGAGATTCAGGACTGTTTTAATATCGCTGCTTTTTACGGTTGTGATATATCTGATGGTATTGAACAGCGCCTATTGGATTTTGCCGGAATCAGCACTGCTATATCCGGAAAGGGTACTATTTTTTATGATTATTTGCTGGTCTTTTCCATTTGGCTGTTTGCTCACTATGCTGGAAGAAGGTAAAAAGGAAATAACACTATTCAATAGGAAATTGAAATTACAGGCGATTGTATTGGTGTTACCTATCTACCTGAGTTTTGAAAATATAGTTAACCAGGATTTGGGGCTGGCAATGAACAAAAGTATAGAATTCAACAGGGGTACACAAAATGCAATCGATTGGATCAATGCAAAGGTTGAGCCGGGTGCTATGTTCATCTCTACTTACGCTGGTACAGGGATGTGGCTGCCTGCCTTTACGAATCACCCCACATTAGGTTGCCATTTGCATTTTATTCATGAAGTAACCCATGTTCTTGATTCCATGAGGGCATCAAATGCCGCCACTTATTATTTTGTGACCCATAATGACAGCCTGCAGCACAATGATATTATAAATAGAATAGACAATAAAACAAAAGTGTTTGCAAATAATGAAGTTCAAATTTATCGTGATTCGATAAAGTAACTGCATACCTTTTCTGAATTGGCCTCAAGTGGTTAAACCGGACAGCGCCCACTGTCTCTATTAAATTATCTCAGCTTGTAACAGCATAGCTTTTCCAAACAAAGCACAGCAGGATATAGTATGGGAACAAGAAGAGTAGTTTGAGCGACAACAACTAAATGTAAATAAGATAGCAAAAAACCAGCATGGTTATGGGGCGAAGAGGTACAGGACTTTAATTCATTGCTTCATTAAAATACACTAATTTAACACTTGTTCAGTATAAATAGATACCAAATGGCAGGAAGTGATATTGCTATAATGAGGCTGGGGAATCAGCGGATTGGAGGGAGTGATTTCGGGGCACCGGAAGAGGTGGTGGGATGGATGGGAGCGATGCAGGCGCAGGATTATGGGATGGCTAAATGGGGTATAGGGGTGCGGCTGCCAGGGGCGACTGATGCCGTGATTGAAGCAGCGATAAATGACGGGAAGATACTCAGGACTCATTTGCTGCGGCCTACGTGGCACCTTGTGGCAGCGGAGGACCTGAGGTGGATGATGGACCTGACAGGGCCAAGGCTGAGGGGCGCGCTGAATGCGAATAATAACAGGCTGGGACTGACAGAGGCGGTATTGGGGAAATGCAATAAAATAATAGCCAAGTCGCTTAGTGAGCGGCATATGACGAGGAAGGAACTGATGTCGGTGCTGCAACAACATAAGATTGCTACGGATGATCTGAGATCGAGCCATATTATGTATAGGGCAGAAATAGATGGGGTGGTATGCAGTGGGGCCAGGGTTGGGAAGGAGAATAGTTATGCATTGTTTGAAGATCGGGTGCGGCCATCGAAGATCACGGATCGAAATGAGGCTGTGGGGGAATTGTTTATACGGTATATGGTGAGCCACGGGCCGGCTACGCTACATGATTTTGTGTGGTGGAGCGGGTTAAATCTGGGTGATGCCAGGATGGGGCTGGAGATGAATAAGAGCTTCCTTGAATCAATAAGTAATGAGGGTAAAACATGGTGGTTTCAGGGTGGTGTTGTGCCTGCGGGTTTGAAAAAGAATAAAGTGCATTTGCTGCCGGCATTTGATGAATATATGGTGAGTTATAAGGACAGGAGCGCTTCGCTTCATGATGACCATTTCAGTAATGCAATTTCGAGCAACGGGATATTCAGGCCTATTGTAGTAGTGGATGGCAAGGTGGTTGGAGTTTGGAAGCGATCATTTGTGAAAGGGAGGGTTGTTATTGAGCCGGATTATTTTGAGGGTGTGGTGTTGCCGACCGGGGTTGCAATGAAGAAGGCGGCTGGGTGTTATGGGAGGTTTTTGGGGATGAAAGTGGAGGTGGGCTGATTGAATAATTTTATCCTGATGGGTGTGATTCGATCACCCCTGATTGTATTCGGCATTCGCCTCATACAATCGGTCCCCTCTTTGAAAAAAAGAGGGGAGTTTGCAAATTTCCTGATGGGTGCTACTATTTGCAATATTTTCTGGGTTGCTACCGCAATTGGTATCTGTGCATTGATTGGGTGCATCGCATGGGCTCGGGAGATTCCTCCTTCGTTGGAATGAAGCATACTATTTGGTAATCTCAATAAATATCCGACTCTCAAACGGTGCGATCGCCACTTTAGCTGAATA
This sequence comes from uncultured Bacteroidota bacterium, assembly GCA_903904855.1. Lineage (GTDB taxonomy): Bacteria > Bacteroidota > Bacteroidia > Chitinophagales > Chitinophagaceae > Nemorincola. Next base: position 9,705 of record CAIVEH010000116.1, read on the forward strand.
GCAGCAATAAGCCGGGACGAAAATTTTATTTGTGGTGTCTCGCGAATTTTTAAAGGGATAATTATTCAGCCTGGTATTGGCGGTAGTATTTGTTGCGGTAGGCAAGGGGGAGGAGGCCGGTTACTTTTTTGAAGGTGGTGCGGAAGGCTTTGTGGTCTGTGTAGCCGACCTGGTACATCACTTCATTTATATTCTTTTTGCCGCCTTCGAGGTCTTTTTTTGCGGCTTCCATTTTTACCCGTTGGATGTATTCAACAACCGTATTGGATGTAGCTTTTTTGAAGCGGCGCTCGAAGTTGCGGCGGCTGAGGGCGAGCATATTAGTGAGCTGCTTGATGGTGATTTTGTCCTGGTAGTTTTGCTCTATGAATTCCTGTGCCCGTTTTATTACATCATCTTTATGAGTGCGCTGGCCGTTGAACATGGTGAAGGCAGACTGGCTGTGGCGGTCGAGCTCGATTTCGAAATATTTGGAGAACATGACAGCCATTTCGCGGTTGGTATATTTCTCAAGCAGGTATAGGAGGAGGTTCCAGAATGAGTTGGCGCCGCCGCTGGAATAGATACCGTCATCATCGGTAATAATTTTGTCGGATACGAGGCAGATATCGGGGAACATATTTCGGAATTCGTTTTCGGCATTCCAGTGGGTGGAGCATTTTTTTCCTTCGAGCAGGCCTGTAGCTGCAAGCAGAAAGGTGCCTACGCAAAGGCTGGCTACTTCGGCGCCTTTATTGTGCATAGCCACAATAAAGGGCAGGAAGTCTTTGTTGGCTTCTATGACATCCTTCATATTGCCATTTACTGCAGGGATAATGATGAGATCCGTATGGTGTAGCTCGTGGATAGAGGTGTCAGGTGTAACAGTGAATGCTCTGTCGTAAATTCTGGCTTCTTTATTCAGTCCTACAAACTGAACGTTGAATAGCGGTTTCTTGCCAATAGCAGTGAGGAATTCGTTGGTTTTGTCGAATAAGATGAACGGGCCGTTGAGGCAGCTCAGGGCAACCGCACCAGCAGGTACCAATACAGAAACGTGCTTTTGTATCATACTACAAATATATTAAATGCCTTGGAATAAGAGAAATTGGTCTTTAATGTCATAATGTACCCGTAAAAATGCCGTTTTTACCCACCTTTTTTTTCGAATTATGGCTGTATGTTTGTGACAACAAAAAACATATACGATGACCCAAATTAATGCTTACCTGACATTCGACGGAAACTGCCGAGAGGCGATGAATTTTTATAAGGAATGCCTGGGCGGGGAACTAGTGCTGAACACCGTTGCGGGTTCGGCCATGGAAGCCAGTTGCAAGCCAGAGCATAAAGACCTTATTATGCACGCTACTCTAACAAATGGCGGTTTGTTATTAATGGCCTCTGACAACCTAATGAGTGCAGAGCGATTAACGATTGGTAATGATGTTACACTGTCGCTCAATTGCAGCAGTGATAAAGAGATAAATACTTATTTTTCAAAGCTGGCGGAAGGCGGTGAAATTGAAATGCCTCTGATGACTCAATTCTGGGGTGCAACATTCGGTATGCTGAAGGATAAGTATGGTAAAAGTTGGATGCTGAATTATGATAAGCCAGCGCAATAAAATTTTACCAAAAAAGGGTTTTACAACAAAGTGCACGAGATTAAAAGTATACAAAAGTAAGGGCACCAATTAAACCAGTACATTAAAACTAAAAAGTCTTATGAGAAAATTGAAACTGCAAATGCAGGTATCCATTGATGGATTTGTTGCCGGGCCAAACAGCGAAATGGACTGGATGGTATGGAATTGGGATACAAAATGCTTAGAGTTTGTAAAGGAACTGACAGCTCCGGTAGATTGTATATTGCTGGGACGTAAGCTGGCCGAAGGTTTTATACCTCATTGGGCAGCGGCAAGTGCAGCTCCGGAAGCTGATGAGTTTACCCGTAAAATGAGTGAGACTCCTAAAATAGTTTTTTCGAAAACACTTACCAGCCATGAATGGGCCAACACCCGGATTGAGAATGGCGACCTGGCTGAAAGTGTACAGGCACTTAAGGCGCAGGAAGGTGGTGATATTATAGCATATGGCGGGGCGGATTTTGTGCATTCTCTCATCAGTGCGGGCCTGATAGATGAGTTAAATCTGTTTGTAAATCCAACTGCAATAGGAAACGGTATGGCTATCTTCAGGGAACGGACCAATCTGAAACTGATCAAGGCTATGCCGTTTGAATGTGGCATTACCGTGTTGCAATATGAACCAATAAAAGCGTAACTCATGAATGCCAAGCCAACAGATATAGATTCGTATATAGCTATGCAGCCGGAGGATGAACGGGCTGAACTTGAGGAGCTGAGGCAGATCATAAAATCGGTGGCATCAGAGGCAGAGGAGGTGATCAGTTATGCTATGCCGGCATTTAAGTATCACGGAATGCTGGTGGGGTTTATGAATACCAAGAATCACTGGGGATTGTACCCCTGGACGGGCAGGATTGTGGAGCAATTTGTAAAAGAGTTGAAGGGGTATACTACCACTAAGGGGTCAATTCACTTGCCCAAGAATAAACCGCTACCTGAGGAGCTGATAAAGAAGATAGTGAAGCACAGAATGAAGGAGAATATAGAGATTGAGAAGACTAAGAAAACTGTTAAAACAACCGCTAAAAAATAACTTAGTCAACAAGGTTAAGGAGATACAAGGAAATTTTACCACAAGGGCCACGAAGGAATACACAAAGGACACTAACCCAATAAGGATTGAAGTTAAGGTCACAAAGTGTATTTACAAATCAGATCACTTTTTTGTCATTACATAATCATTACAAAGCACTAAAAAAATAAAGCTATGCAGAAGATAACGCCGTTCTTATGGTTCAATGGCAATGTTGAAGAGGCCGTGAATTTTTATACTTCTATTTTCAGGAATACCGCTATTGGCATGATGCAGCGTATAGATCCGAATGGCAAGGTATTTACTGCCACCTTCTCACTTGAAGGGCAGCAGTTAATGGCACTTGATGGCGGGCCCAAATATGAGTTTACACCTGCCATTTCGCTGTTCGTGAATTGTGATACGGAAGATTATACCAATGCACTGTGGGAGCGCTTAAGTGAAGGGGGAAAGGTGCTGATGCCGTTTATGAAATACCCGTTCAGTCAAAAATTTGGCTGGGTTCAGGATAAGTTCGGGTTGTCGTGGCAATTAAACCTTACGGGTACTGCGCCAAAGATTTCGCCATGCCTTATGTTTGCCAACGAGCAGAAAGGAAGAGCAGAGGAAGCGATTAATTTTTATTCGTCATTATTCAATCCATCTGAAACTATACTGATAGCGCGCTATGAAGCAGGTGAAGGTGGTGTGACAGGAACGATAAAACATGCTGCTTTTTCGCTGGCTGGTCAGGAGTTTAAAACAATGGACAGCCACATGGAAAATCCGTTTAAGTTCACTCCGGCTTTTTCGTTCTTTATTAATTGTGAAGGACAGGCAGAGGTAGATGACTTATGGGGCAGATTTTCGGAAGGTGGCGGAGAGAGCCGGTGTGGCTGGGTATGGGATAAATTTGGTGTTTCGTGGCAGGTAATACCGTCGGACCTGATGAGACTTTTGTACAGTAAAGACCGGGAGGCATCGCAGAGAGCCATGCAGGCAATGCTGAAGATGGATAAGATAATAATTGCGGACCTGGAGAAGGCTTATAATGGGGAATAGAAAAAATATTAAACACTGAGTACTTATTGATTTTTACCACAAAGGACACCAAGGGAAGCACAAAGGACACCAATTAAAGTGAGGCGAATTCAAGGTCACAAAGTAACGTAGTTAAATAATGTTGAGTAGGAAAAAAATGGATTTAATAATAAACGCTAAGATCCTATTGATTTTTACCACAAAGGACACCAAGGGAAGCACAAAGGACACCAATTAAAGTGAGGCGAATTCAAGGTCACAAAGTAA
>CAIVEH010000117.1 GCA_903904855.1 uncultured Bacteroidota bacterium
ATACCCTTATAAAAAGAATGGTCAAAAATGATCCAATACGCTTGTTATCAAAGGATTGATATTGCGACCTAAGTGCCTATACCTAATGTTTTAATTTGTCGTGATATATCATTAATTTTATTCCCTATAATTTCCTCACCTTAAAAATAGCATTATGCAAAAGATACTTTTCATTGCCACATTGTTACTGATTGCATGGAGCAATGCAATAGCGCAACCTCAACCAAGATATATTATCAGGGTGGTTGATGCCCGGAATTTCAAGGAACCAACGATCAACTTGAAAAACCAGGATGACGCTGCCACCTTCAATGCTGATCTGGCAAGGCATAAGGACAGGGAAGTGAATGTATACCATTATGGGGCGGCACCAGGCATGGCTTATAAGGTCAATTATTACCAAAAAGAAAATGATGCAATTGTGAAGCATGGTTTCTATGCGGGTACTTCAGAAAATTTCGATAAAGCAGAATATACCTGGAGCAAGGATACACTAGTCATTCACCTGTTCAATGCGAATAAAGCCGACAAGACCTACAGAGCATATGGATGGGGGAGTACCAACAGCCTTGTCATTGATAAATAGCAATTTCATTTTTAGCTATTCCTTTTTTATGCGGTTTGCTAATGGGCACTGAAAAGTCCTTGTATAGCACTTGGCTGAGTTGGAAAATTATAACTTACCTCCCTTGTGTGTATTCACACCTTTGGGAATTCAGAGGTTTAAGTAATGTTGAGCGTCATGACAGGATTTGCAGATTGAAACAAGCCAATCAATCGGTTCTTTTCCAATGTTCATTTTTGCATATCTAGTATGATGTACTTGAGTAGCAGGTTCGCCACAATATACACAACGCCAATTATCTCTTTTAAGAACTACATACCGCTTTCGTTTCCATTCATCAGATTTAAGGTATACATCCCTGTAATATGCACGGCGACGCTTGCGTTTCAGCTCAAATAGTAATAGCTTAAATGCTCCAATAGCTATCGCTGGTAATAATAAAATATACTCCCTATCATAACAAAGGCATTAAGCTACATTGGTTTTCTTGAATCATGAATAATCTGGTTCGATAAATTCATCAAAAGGATCATTGATAACTCTCGCATAAATTAGTAAAATCAGGAATAAACTATCAACTACTGCCAGTTAATAAATAGGGAACTGAGCGGGAGCGGAGGAAAAAAGTGAGCGGAAAAAGCAAGGCACTCTTGGCTCTGTTTCTCCGCTCTCAATTTTGTCGGGACGACTGGATTTGAACCAGCGACCTCAAGGGCGGTTCCGTCTCTACGACTGGATTTGAACTAGCAACCACAAGACCCCCAGCCTTGTGCGCTACCGGGCTGCGCTACATCCCGAAACATGCGCTCCAAAACTAAATAATCTTTGCAAATTATTGAAGCAGTCAGAACCGAAATATGTTTATGTATTTTTCACTAACCAACATTTCAGGGTACTCTGATTGACATCATTCCGGCCGGGTATCATGCCTGTTAATTTTGTATGCAGAATTATATGCCATACCAAAGAAAGACCTGGAAGGAAAAACTCCACAATAATCATCCTTCCAAAATGGAAGTGCTAGATAAGAGATTTGGCGATGTGCCGGCGGGCGCCAGTATGTTTATTGCCACACCAGAGATAGTGGATAAGTATATCCGTAATTTACCGTATGGAGTAGCCGGTAGTCTACAACAGATGCGCAAAGATCTGGCTGCAAACCATAATGCACAATATTGCTGCCCTATTACCTCAGGTATATTTCTGCGCATTGCTTCAGAGGCGGCCTATGAGGAATACATGGCAGGGAAGAATATTAAAGATATTACTCCATTCTGGCGTATGATAGACAGTAAGTCGCCGGTAATAAAAAAGCTTGCATGTGGCGCCGGATTCGTAAAGTTTCAGAGGGTAAATGAAGGCTTGCCATTTTAGTGATGGTGTTGATCTGGTTATGTAATTATTACTGAAATGCGCATTTGCAATTTAATAAGTATATACTATAATTGGAATAACTAAAATAATTGCTAATGTTTTACATGCCTGTTTTGTAGTGCCGAATTAAAACTGTTTTTTTGTTGTTTAAATTATCCCCATTACTATTTCACCTAAAACCAAATATTTGTGGTTAACATAAATAAATATGCTGTTATTGTTGCCGGGGGCAAAGGTATGAGGATGGGATCTGTTATTCCCAAACAATTTCTTCCATTGTTGGGCATTCCGCTTATGTGTCATGCTGTGCAGACGTTTGCCTCTGCCCTGCCAGGTATCCATATTATCATTGTTCTGCCAGAAGACCAGTTGGGTAGCGCTCAAACCGTTCTCAGGTCCTACATCGGTAAAATAAAAGTAACTACAGTGGCTGGTGGCGACACCAGGTATCAGAGCGTATGCAATGGCCTTAAACATGTATCAGATGATGGGATAGTTTTTGTGCATGATGGAGCCAGGCCATTGATCACTGAAGAGCTTATTCTTCGGTGTTATAAGCAGGCAATTGAAAAGGGAAGCGCAATACCTGCAATCCCGGCCAGGGAAAGTATGCGCCTGGTGGAAGATGGTGTTTCAAAACCACTTGACCGGGATAATCTGCGTATTATCCAAACGCCGCAAACCTTCCGGACCGGTATCATTTTACCTGCATTTGCCCAACCTTTCCAACATTCTTTTACCGATGAAGCTACTGTTGTAGAGGCTTCCGGCGGTGAAGTACATTTGATTGAAGGAATGGCAGAAAATATAAAAGTTACCCATTCTGAGGATATGGTAATTGCTGAGGCGTTGCTTAGAGTCAGGGGCTAAGATCAGGAGGTTTTACGATGATATTTGTTGTTTCTCATCAGCAGTATTTCTGATGCCAATATTGGATTGTATTTCTGCATCTTCATGGATTTGGTCATAACTGGTATATTTGAGGCCTTATGATCACTAATGGCAGAAGATATACACTGATTATTCTTCTCTTTTCTTTATTCAGTTTTGAAGCAGGTAAGTGCCAGGTTAGGGATGCATCCAGTATCTTCAGTCAGCCTGTTCAGCTCGATTCTTTTGTGATCAGCAATGGTTTTGATGTGAACGCTTTTATTGCCAGGGTCAGGGTGGATTCTACATTTTATAAAGCTTTTAAAAGTATGCGGTTGATTCCATATACAGCAGCAAATAATATTCTGGTATTCGGGAAGATTGGCGATACTATTGCATCAATGCATAGTAAAACCAGGCAAAAAATAGTGGATGGCTGCCGCATCACAGTTACAGACGAAGAGCAGATAGCAGGTGATTTTTACAGGCGAAAAGGCAATTATAAATATTACACAGCTGAGTTATTCGCCCACCTTTTTTTTGCTCCCGAACCGCGATGTAACGAGAAAGATATTGTAGCCGGATCGCTGGAGGTAAAGGGTGAAGGCCCTATGGCAAAAAGTGAATACCAGTTGAAGCATTTGATTTTTAATCCGGGATCCAAAGTGGAGGGTATTCCATTTATGGGTGCGAGGGAATCGATTTTCAATCCTGAGGAAGCTGAAAAATATGACTTTAAAATTGCCAGGGAAAATTTCGAAGGTTTCAGTTGTTATGTGTTCCGGATAACGCCTAAGCCGGGTTATGAACACAAGGTTATCTACAATGAATTGACAACCTGGTTCAGGGTAAAAGATTATACCATAGTGGCGCGCAATTACTCATTGTCTTACCATACCATGGTTTATGACTTTGACGTAAACATGAAAGTGCGCACCAGTCAGATAGGTAATAAACTCTATCCTACGTTTATATCTTACGATGGCAACTGGCATATTTTCAGCCAGAAAAGGGAGCGGGTAAAATTCACTGTTGTCATAAATTACTGAACGGATACACTGTTTTTACAAACATAAAACGGATCGTTAAAACCATTTCGAAGATTTGTTAAAAAGGTAAAACAGTAATTACACCCGATTTTAAATCTCAAATAATGGTGTAACTTTACATAACTAATTTAGAAAAAATATGAGTGATTACAATCGGGAATTCTCCAGGTATACCGTTATCGACAGCCAGCCATCAACAGGTGAAGGCGCTGTTGCCAGCAGGTTTATGGCCAATGTATTTATGTGGATGTTTGTGGCTCTTGGTATATCCACTATTATGGCAGTATTGTTTGCTTACGAGCCGGCATTCAGCAGTCTGCTTTATGATCAGTTTCCTCAGGGCATCCGTTTGACGGGCCTTGGAATATTTGTCTCCTTTGCGCCGATTATTTTTGTGCTGATAATGTCTTTTGCATTTTCCCGTCTGTCATCAACATTGCTTACTTTATTCTTGTTGCTGTTTGCTGCAGCAATGGGAATGAGCCTGAGTACACTGCTGATGGTATATACTTCTGGTTCCGTTATCAGTTGTTTTGGCGCTGCTGCAGGTATGTTTGGCGTAATGGCTTTTATGGGCTATACTACAAAGCAGGACCTCACTTCATTTGGCAGGTTATTAATGATGGGCCTTGTAGGTATTATAATAGCCAGTCTTATCAATATGTTTATTGGTAGCCCTGCAATAAATTACCTCATCAGCATTATAGGAGTTGCAGTATTTACCGGCCTTACAGCTTATGATGTTCAAACTTTGAAACGCATAGGCGCCGGTATAGAATATGAAGGAACATCGGCTAATGAGACCAGCAAACTGGCCATCATGGGCGCTTTAAGATTGTACCTCGATTTTATTAACCTGTTTATTATGCTGCTCAGGCTTTTTGGCGACAGGAGGAATTGATAATCTTGTATATTTATTACGCAAAAACGGCTGCAGTTTAAATTGCAGCCGTTTTTGTGTTCCAAAGGTTGGCGTTTCAATTTGTAATCGGATGTAATCCACTATACCGATATTCGCGGCAGTTCTTATATGCATGAATGTTCAGGTGCTATTCAACCGCAAGTTTCTCCTTCAGGAATTTAAGTGCATACCCCTGTGCTTCATCTGCTGCTTTTGCATCAAATTTCGGGTTGCTGGGATTGGCAAATGCATGTACGGCATTGAAGCTGTGGAACGTGAATTTATGACCAGCTGCTACAACTTCTTTACCAAATTGCTTTACATCGGGCTCCTTTATAAAATTATCAAGTGCGCCATAGTTATAAAGAACATCAGTCTTGAGCGTTTTTATGCGTTTGGAATCTTTTTCAGGGAAGCCATAATACATCACACATCCTGCGGCCTGGCTACCTGCAGCAAGTGTTGCGTTAAATGACCAGGTTCCACCCATGCACCAGCCAATGGTCGCAATTGATTTACCACCTCCTATTTTCTGTAACAATCCTTTCAAAATTGCTTCACCCCTTTTTGCATCAAGACCTTCCATCAGTTTCCCTGCTTCATCGGGCAAAGATGCCACCTTGCCATCATAAAGGTCCACAGCATATACTGCTACCTTGCCACCCAGCATTTTCTGCCATCTTTCAGCTTCTCTTTTTATATAATCATTAAGCCCCCACCATTCATGCACAACAATCAGAATTTTATCTGTTGATTCATCGGCAGGTACATAAAAGGCATTGCCATCAGCGCCGCCTGCAACTTTATAGGTGATCATGGCCCCACCTTTCTCCGGGGTATAATTAAAAGGCAAAGGAGCCTCGTGTGCGGCTTTAAATGATTTGTTGAGTGCCAGCGCTTTCATGTTCTTTCCTAGCGGCTTATAGCAGCAGCTTTGGGCATAAATATTAGTGGTTACAGGGCATAGTAAGGTTGCCAGCAAAAGCATTAACAGTGATCTTTTCATAAACATAAATTTGAGTGTAAATGTAACAATTGCGTAGTCCCTGTATTATCAATTATTTCTTGCCTCTTATTGCGGCAACACATTCTATTTCCACAAGCGCATCCTTTGGGAGGCGCGCTACCTGCACCGCAGCACGTGCAGGTTTCAGTTCAGGGAAGTAATCTTTATAAATTTCATTCACTTTGGCATAATCGTTAAGGTCTTTAAGGTAAACAGTTACCTTTATCACATGCGCCATATCAGAACCTGCAGCAGTAAGTATGGCTTTAAGATTATCAAGCGCCTGGTGGGTTTGCAACCCGATTTCATCACCGGCCATTGCATTGGTTAGCGGTGATAATCCAATCTGTCCCGAAGTATATATGAGATTGCCGGTTTTTATTGCCTGCGAATAAGGACCTATGGCTTTAGGCGTTTCGTTGGAGGATATTGCAGTCAGCGATTTATCTGCCCGGCAGGCCGAAAGGAATAAAACCAATGATATAATAGCAAAGTTGGCAGATTTCATTGTTCTGATTTTTACCATGAAAGTATAATAATATAAACAAAGATGGTTATTGTGAATGATAAAATTTCAACCAGTTTATGCCCAATATCCTTAAAATAAAACAGCCCCGAATTGTCAGGGCTGTTTTATTAAAATAGTATAACTAAGGTTATCGGATCAGAACAAAGCTACCTTTATAGATTGTATTTTGTCCGCTTGGATTACTGACAACGATTGAGTAGAAATAATTACCTATATCCTGAGGCACTCCATGGAACTTACCATCCCAGCCTTCTCCATAGGTATTGGTATAGTATACTTCTTCACCCCATCTGTTGTAAACTCTGAACTCAACTAATTGAGAATACTTGTTACCCCATGGACGGAAAATATCATTTACATGGTCTCCGTTAGGAGTGAATGCAGAAGGTAATCCTCCTGGGGTAGTTGAATCAATATATATAACTACACTTGCTGAATCAAGGCATCCGTATATATCCAGACCATATACTGTATAAGTAGTAGTAACGGAAGGGGTTGCAATCGGATCATTGATATTCGGATTATCCAGGCTACCATCATCAGGCCTCCAGTAATATATTACTTCGTTATCTGCATTTAAGTGAATACTGTTGCCTAAAATAATCGTGGCCGAAGCAGTCATATCAGTAATAGGCCTGCCTGCTACAGAATGGACAGTGAGAATATCTCTAATAGGACAACCATCCGGAGGAACACCAGGTAAAAGGACAGTCAAAGTATCAACAAACGTGCCAAGCCCAGTTAAGTAGGGTATCTGTACGCTGGTATCGCTCAGATTTGGTGACGATTGAGTCCAGATAAATTGAGGTGCTATACCCATCATTGGATTCTCAGACCATGTATTTGTCATTGGCATTGGCAGGCTTATACAAAGTGTGGTATCTGTAAATGATGAAATCGATAATTGCATAACATATACATGCTCTGTAATTGTAGATGTACAACCGATGGAATCTGTAACTGTAAGGCTTGCTGTGAAATTGCCCGGAGCATCATAAGTATAGGTTGGCTGCCATACTGTATCTGTAACACCGTTGCCAAAATCCCAGGCACATGGAAGAATAATTCCTCCGGGTGAAAGTGCAGATCCGCTGCCTAAGGTGGTATTAGAGTTATTGACAAAGGTCGTAGGTAACCCAAGGCAGAAAGTATCAGGTGTTGCATTGAACAGAGCTGTGACGGAATGCCGGGTATCTATATCAATTGATTTCGATTCTGTGCAATGTGCATTGCTTGAGGTGAGTTTAACCGTAAATACATTTTGCACAGTATAGAAATGTATTTCATCCAGGCCTGATGTAGTAGCGCTGCCATCTCCAAAATCCCAAACAAAGCTGCTTGCATTTCTGGTAGTATTAAAGAATAAGACAGTATCATTAAGGCATCCGCGTTTGATAACAGGTACAAAATCAGGGGATGTTCCTGGCCATACATCCACCCCGCCTGTGGCACTGCAACCCCATATAGTAGTGCCTGTTACAGTATAATGTCCTTGCATGGTGGAATCAAAAGGCGTTACCAAAGGATTCTGTAAAGTGGATGTGAAACCCAATGGACCTGACCAACTGAAAGTCTCGCCAACCGAATCAAGATTTACTGAAAGTGTCATCGGGTCTGATATTGGATCGCACAAAGCAATACTGCTTGTGGCAGTAATAACCGGAAGCGGATGTATAACTACGAATGTACTGTCGTAATGGGCGGCAACACCTCCTATTAATTTGGTGACATAATACCAGCCCCCCATTGCGGCAGTTGCCGGAAACAAAAATGGATACTGAAGTGCACTTGTAAAACCAGCCGGACCAGTCCAGCTGTATGTAGCGCCGGTTGAGTCACCAACACCTCCAAGTCTTAATGTATCACCAAGGCAAGGGCTGTTGTTTTCTGCATGGAAGCAGGTAGCAGGTCCTATTGTAATAAATGCCTTGGTAGTATCGCTGCAACCAATGGCGCAGGCCATATAAGTAGTGTTGGTGAGTGGGGCAACTGTAATGTCGCCTGACCCTAAATAAGCGCCGGTAGTGCTGTCGTACCAATATACAGCTGAAGCTGCATAAGGGATTGGAGAATAAGGAATTGATGATACAGTATAAGTTGTGCCTGAGGGCGAAAATCGCCATGATTCGTTTGTAGCTGGCCATACAGCAGGGAAATCTCTGCCAGGTGCCGCAGTAGATATAGCACCGGTTGGGTTCCGGACACCTATAATAGCGTGTTGACCGTTCCAGCCTGTTAAACACACAGTTCGGTGACCTATATGAACTTCTGCAATTCCGGTAGTTTCATAGATGATTATTTGGGTTGTCAGCCATTCTGAGGTACAAGAAAACATACGTGTTGCACACCAGGTTACTGCAAAGTTCCTGAAAGGTGCTACACCTTGTGTTGAATACTCTATAGTACCACCTGAAGGTATATAAACATCGCACCATGGGCCGCAAATTACATTCTGAATATCTCCAGGACCTGTAGCTAATGCAGATGAAATTGACCAAGTATTGAATGCAAGTGCATTGGCAAGGTTGAAACCAAGACAGCCATTGGATCCGATAATACACTGCGTGTTAGGCAAACCATAAAAATTATAAGTAAAACCAATGGGTATTACGCCCGACCAGTTGTCATCGGCAGTAATACCTGAAGAGGTAGGTATTAATCCTCCTGCAACTTCAGCATGAAGCACATGGTTAAAACAATGCATTGTATCAACGATGGTAATAACACCAGTATCTACAGTAATTGTAGTCTGTGCTGATACCCTGCATGATAAAATCAAAGCAAAACAGAAAAATAAACAGTATCTCATAAAAAAATCTTCTATTACTAGTATTAGACAATAAAATTCAGAAAATGGTTGGTTTTATTCAGAAATATTATTCCACCAATAATTATTACCATTATGCATGAATCAACTGCTAAATTAATCATTTTATAAGGAATTCAATAAAGTTTCAATAAATTTTTGGCACACTATCAAATTTTAGGATTGAATATTCATCACCCTTACTAAATTTGAATTGATTTATATCTTGAATAACAAATTTATATTTACGATATGGCAATTTCAATATGTTTATGCGGTAGAATAAGTATGGAAAAAATGAAATTGAGGTTCAAATACGTAAGGAAATAGTAACTTAGCAAAAATATCTGCACATAAATGGACCTGTCAAAAATTGGAGTGAAATATAAAGTGTTGCTTTCTGTATTGTTATTCTTGTGCGCTTCAACTTTTCGGTTACAGGCACAGCTAATAATCAGTACTATTGCTGGTACCGGACCAGCTGCATATAGTGGAGATGGCGGGCCATCTACTTCTGCAAATTTAAATATCCCATATGGAGTTGCAGTTGACCTTATTGGAAATGTTTATATAGCTGATTACGCCAATAACAGGATCCGCAAAATTGATACTTTCGGAATTATTACCACTGTAGCAGGTACTGGTTTTTCAGGGTTCTCGGGAGATGGTGGTCCTGCTACCAGCGCGCAGATTTATGCTCCGCGTGGCATTGCAACTGACGCCACCGGAAATGTCTACTTCTCAGATTATGCCAATAACCGTATACGGAAAATAAGCTCAACAGGAATTATTTCAACCGTTGCCGGAAATGGTATTCCCGGTTTCAGCGGTGACGGGGGGGCGGCGACAGCTGCAAAATTGAATTTTGCATGGGGTGTTACCCTTGATGCTGCTGGAAATTTATATATTGCCGACCAGACAAATTGCCGGATACGGAAAGTAAATACTTCCGGTATTATTTCCACTGTTGGCGGAACCGGAATAGCATTCTACAGCGGAGATGGCGGTCCGGCTACTTCTGCAGGTATCCAATATCCTATGGGAATTGTTTCTGATGGGCCGGGCAATTTGTATATATGTGATGAAGGCGATTGCCGCATCCGCAAAATCAATACCTCTGGTATTATTTCTACTATTGCAGGCACTGGCTTTGGAGGCTTCACCGGCGATGGTGGTCCTGCTACAGCTGCCAAATTATATTATCCGCAAGGTATCGCCAGGGATAATACTGGTAATATTTATATCGCCGATCTGAATAATAACAGGATCAGGATGATAAATACGTCAGGTGTAATTAATACGATAACAGGTAACGGAACAGCCGGTTTTACAGGCGATGGCGGACCGCCAGCTCTTGCTGAAATAAACCAGTCGACCGGAGTGGCGGTTGACTTCTCTGGTAAGATTTATATTGCTGACAACGACAATAACCGGATAAGGGTAATACATGCAGTTAGTCATAGCCCTTTTTTTACACGCGGACACCATATTGATTTATCATTTTGTCCTATTGAGTCTGTTGGCCTGGATTCCTTGCTGATGATATTTGATACTGATACCGGCCAGACTGAAACCTGGAGTCTTATTGTTCCTCCACTGCATGGCACTGTTAGTGGCGCTTTTTCCACTTTATCTACAGGGAGTTACCTTGTTCCTTCTGGTTTTATGTACATTCAGTCTCCAGGATATTCCGGTCTTGATTCATTTAAAATGCGCATTACTGATGGCACCTATTCTGATACAACAACTTTATACTTTAACCTGCTTCCTTCCCCTAACGCGGGTGTAATATCAGGTATAGACAGTTTATGTCCAGGCGATACGCTGACATTTAGAGATACAGTATCCGGTGGGTCGTGGAGTACAGTGAATCCGGCAATTGCCGGCATATCCGGAACTGGTTTGGTAACCGGTATTGCAGGGGGTACTACCAATATAGTCTATACGTATACTAACGTATGCGGTACGGCTCATGCGTATTTCCCATTATTGATCAGCTCGCATTGCCATACAGGTATTAGTACTTTACCAACCTCCGGGGAGAATAAAATAATTATTTACCCAAACCCTGCGTCCGGTAGCTTTACATTAAATCTGATGACTGTCCAGCCAGAAGAAGTGAATTATGTTATCACAAGTTTATTGGGTAAAATAGTGAAGGAACTTAAAGGCAGTACCAATGTGCCTGTTACCGTTCAGATTGATAAACCTGAGGGTTTGTATTTCATTTCAGCCATAACTTCAACCGGTAATTTTGAAAGTAAGGTAATTATTATGAAGTAATTCAATGATATGGTTATTGCTGCTATGAATTTTCACGACAGATCCTTTTAAATTGATCACCCCCTTATGCGCTCCGGCTTGTTGGGATTGCCAAAATAAATGTTGCTATATTGCGATGTTATTTAGCTTTTTCAAGGCATAATAACGATGGATTGCAGGCTTTATAAATGGTTCACAATGCAGAAAAAAATAGTAAAAAACGGGTCGGGTGGTACAATTTAGTACATTCCTCACTCATGTACATTTAACTAATCATCTAATATACAAATGCAGGATTTAAGTTCATTTCTGGAAGTATCATTTATTTCAGAAGAAAGAGAGCATCGGAATTATGAGCCTTTACAATGGGGGGCTAACATCATAAGCGTGACAGATCCCGAATTTGACCTGACAGCTACAGATATTGTACTGGTAGGCTGCGGAGAATGGCGGGCTGGTGGCTCGGGTATAACATTCAGCAACAGCCCGGATGTTATCAGGGAAGAGTTATTCAAAATGTACTACTGGCACGGTGGTTTAAAAATAGCTGATGCCGGCAATATCAGGCAGGGCGCAACTGTCGGTGATACACGCGCGGCATTACTTGCTGTTTTACAGGAAATACATAATGCTGGTAAAATAGCGCTGATTCTGGGTGGTTCTCATGATCTTACATTGCAGCAATATGAGGTATTCAAAAAGTCAGAACAAGTGGCAGTTGGCACAGTAGCCGATATGCTGATAAATCTGGACGATACTGAAGAAACCACTTCAAGCAGCTTCCTTATGGAAATGCTTACCGGTACACCTAACTTCATGTCGCACTACAGCCATATTGGTTTTCAGAGTTATTATGCTCATCCCCGTATGCTGGAAACACTTGATAAACTCCGTTTCGACTTTTACCGGCTTGGCAAGGTGCGCGAGCATGTAGAAGATATGGAACCCGTATTGAGGATAAGTGATTTCTTTAGCTTCGATATTTCTGCTGTACGCTTTTGCGATGCACCGGCCAATATTGGTGGTTCACCAAACGGGCTTACCGGTGAAGAATCCTGTCTGCTAACCCGTTATGCAGGCATGAGCGAAAAATTGACTTCATTTGGTATCTTCGGTTACAATCCTGCTGATGACGCTCATAATATGACAGCACGCCTTATTGCACAAATGATCTGGTATTTTGTGGATGGATTGCTTGTAAGGAGAACGGAAGCACACCTATCTGAGCGCAATGAATTTGATATTTTCAACGTTGTCTTTACCGACAACGATACAGTATTCCTAAAAAGCAAACGCACCAGCAGATGGTGGATGAAACTACCCGATGGTACATTCGTTCCATGCTCATACAACGACTATCTTATTGCGAGCAATGACGAGATTCCTGAGCGGTGGCTACGGGAACAGGAAAGGCTGATGTAATCGATTTATCATTTCATTGTATAAGGAAATGATTAACTTTGGTATAGAATTTGATTAAAATTAATGATCAATTTTATGGAGAAAAAAGAATATGACGATTTAATGAAGCAAATTAAGCAGGAACAGGAGGAGATAAGAAATTCTAAAGAGGCTGCTAAAAATTTTTTGATAGAAATAGGTCTATTGACGCCTAAAGGCAACCTGAAAAAGAAATTCAAAGACATGGGATTATGTATTCAACAAAATCCGGCTTAGTAATTGCTTTTCATGGCTGCGACCAGCGGGTATGCGATCTTGTACTCAATGGGAAGACTAAACTGATTCCTAGCCAAAATGAATATGACTGGCTGGGAAGCGGTATTTATTTTTGGGAAAATAATCTAAAAAGAGCTTGGCAATTTGCTCGGGAACTAAAAAATTTACCTCGGTCAAATGGCCATAATATTAATCACCTTGTTGTTTTAGGTGCTGTAATAGATTTAGGTGAATGCCTGGATTTAATGGACAGTGAACAACTGGAAGTTGTAAAAGAAATATACATAAAATTGGAAATTTCTTCACAAAATATGGGAATACAGTTGCCCAGTAATAAAAAGGGTAAAAATAGCCAGGATTTACTATTAAGAAATTTAGATTGTCTTGTCCTCGAAAGCTTGCATTCCAGAAGGCTCCCACTATCATATGATTCAGTAAGAGGTGTATTTTGGGAAGGAGAGGAACTGTATCACAATGCCGGGTTTAAAGAGAAAAATCATATTCAGATTTGTATACGAAATCCTAATTGCATTAAAGGCTATTTTCTGCCGAGAGAATTGGATACTGATTATAAAAGAGTGTAATAATCCTTCAAACAAAATACAACTGATTTAAAATAGTACCACATTCACATTTTACTTTTAATTTGCCCTAGTGCTAGATAAAAAAAATAAAATCCAGAACGAAGAAAAAGCGCTGCTTGTGGGCCTTGTAACCAAGGAACAAACAGAGACGCAGATGAAGGAATACCTTACCGAACTCGAGTTCCTGGCTGAGACTGCCGGGGCAAGAACGGTAAAGACTTTTATGCAGAAACTGCCCAGGCCCGATAGTAAGACCTTTGTGGGTAAAGGCAAACTGCAGGAGATAAAGGAGTATGTGGCAGCCAAAGGAATAAGTCTGGTTATTTTTGATGATGAACTTACCGGGTCTCAGATAGGCAATATTACCGATGAGGTAGGTGTAAAAACCATTGACAGAAGCGATCTGATACTGGATATTTTTGCCAGCCGCGCAAAGACTGCGTCAGCAAAAGTGCAGGTGGAACTGGCCCAATACCAATACCTGCTTCCCCGCCTCAAAGGCATGTGGAAACACCTGGAAAGGCAGGGTGGGGGAATTGGTAGCCGCGGCCCCGGTGAAACAGAAATAGAAACCGACCGACGCATTGTAAAAGACAAAATAGCCCTGCTGCGCAAACGCCTTGAGGAAATAGATAAGCAGGCTATGACCCAGCGCAAAGAACGTGGCGTGTATATCCGTGTGGCATTGGTAGGGTATACTAATGTTGGCAAAAGTACATTGATGAATGTGATGAGTAAGGCAGATGTTTTTGCCGAGAATAAGTTGTTTGCAACATTGGATACCACTACCCGTAAAGTGGTCTATGAGCAAACGCCATTTCTGCTCAGCGATACTGTCGGTTTTATCCGTAAACTGCCCCACCACCTGGTTGAGAGTTTTAAAAGTACACTGGATGAAGTGCGTGAGGCCGACTGTCTGCTGCACGTGGTTGATATTTCTCATCCCGGATATGAAGACCAGATGGGTGTAGTGAATAAGACCCTTCAGGAAATAGGCGCTTTCGATAAACCGGTAATAACTATCTTCAATAAAATGGATCTGTATGAGGAATCAGTTTTCGACCCATGGCTTGATGAAGAAGTAAAACGCGATATGCTCACTCAGCTGGAAACACGCTGGCAGCAACTGACAAATAACTCAGCCATATTTGTATCGGCAACCGAGAAAAGAAACCTCGATGGCCTTAGAAATACAATACTGAGCAGGGTGAAAAAATTGTATGAAGAACGGTACCCTTATTTGACGAAGTTTTACTAAACCATAATGCCCAAATCCAATAAACCAAAGTCCAAGTCCGAATTCACCTGCTGATTTTCTATTTATCCAACAATAAAATATCTGGCTAAAAGCCCGGAAAAAGCGCCATATAGTTTTTATTGCTATTCCCTGTGTGGAAAAATTACCTAACTTTCAGTAAGATATCTTCACCGGACTAATCGATTATCTTATGAAACAGCAGGTTCGTGAATTACTGGTAACGGCAAAAGCGGCTCAGAACTGGCACTCTCAATTCAATGAGAAAGTTGAGGAATTGATGGTTTTGGTCAATAAGGTTGATAATGATAAGCAGATCCTGAATTCAGGTGAATTGATGGATGTGTACCATAAAACCAAATTAAAACCTGCCCGGCTTCGTAAGAAAAAACTCTCCGATTGCTGCGACAAACCCTTTGAATTCCTGGTCTTCTGCAACTAAGACAGTTGATTGCCAAATGTCAACTGTAAACAGCCAACTGTAAACTTAACTGACTGCTCTGTTCAGATAATCAATAAACGGCTTCATAGTGCCAAACACTTCAAGCGTTTTCTTTACAAAAGTTTTGGAAACCAGGTTTTCATCATCAAGTTGATGCATTACCGTAAAACTCTTCAATTTCAGGTATTCAGCAGCTGGGTTATCGTCGGTATAACCTGCAGGAAGTTTTTTTAGCTGCTCACCCTCTATTTTACCAAAGATTTTCTTGAACTTTTTATCTTCAATAATCTTACCGAACTCAGCGAAATTGTAATCAACTTCCTGCCTTACCGCTTTTAGCAAAGGTGCCTCAGGCATCCACAACCCACCACCGGTAAAACTTTTTCCGCCAGGTTCAAGGTGCAGGTAATACCCCGCTCCGGGAAATTTTCGCCCGCCCTTACTGAAAAAAGCTCCGAAATTCGGTTTGTATGGTGTCTTATCTTTCGAAAACCGCACATCGCGGAATATCCTGAATATGCAGTCTTTAGCATTTTGTTCTTTAAACATAGGCTCTGATTCGGCAAGTCCGCTGAGGATTTCTGATATCAGTATTTCAAAATCCTCTTTTGCCACAGCGTATTCATCCCTGTGTTGGTCAAACCAGGGTTTATTATTGTTTGTTGCCAGGCTTTCGAGAAAGCTTATCGTTGCATTATGTAGCATACCTGTATGAGCATTTAAAAGATAAAAATAGGTAAAATAGCAATTAGTCAATGGGAAAATTATCGATATTTTATCGAACACTTACACCCCATTTTGGCTTATGTTTATATTATGTTGATGCCCCATAATTATAATGGTAATCAAATAAAATTTACTTTAGCCTGCCAGTAAATTATTTAACCAGAATGCCAGCCAATACGAACAATCGTTTATCGCTTTACATGTACTGGTGTTGCATCGTTATGATGTGTTATGCTTCCTTCTTTTTTTATCCCCGCTGGAAGCAGGGTACTACGGAAGCTGCTATTTCCTGGGATGTGTCTGGCTATTACTGGTATCTGCCCTCGATATTTATTTACCACGATATAAAGCACCAGGGTTTCAAAGACAGCATCCTGAATAAATACCGCCCTACCAATACCGAATTTATGCAGGGCATGAAACTGGATAATGGCAATTATGTAATGAAGTATGCCTCTGGCATGGCTGTAATGTACCTGCCTTTTTTCACTGCGGCTCACCTTGTGGCTGGAGCGCTGGGTTATCCCCGCGATGGCTTCTCGGCGCCTTACCAGTTTGCAATACAGTTTGGCGGATTGCTAATGGCTCTGATTGGTTTATGGTATTTCAGAAAACTGCTACTCAATTTTTACAATGATAAAGTGGTGGCTATTGTTTTGCTGCTGCTGGTGTTTGGATCCAATTACCTGAATTATTCTTCTATCGATTGTGGTATGTCGCATAGCTGGCTGTTCACTGTTTATGTATTCCTGCTATTAAACACTGTTTATTTTTACCGGTCATTCCAAGTTAAATATGCCATCCGCATTGGCCTGCTTGCCGGCCTTGCAACCCTCACCCGCCCAACTGATATTATTTCATGCCTCATACCCTTGCTATGGGGAATGGACAATCTGCTGCCAGCCACAATAAAAAAACAGTTCAGCATTCTCATTAAAAATTATAAAGCTATGCTGCTGGCTGTTGTCTGTGCACTGTGTGTTTTGTCCATACAACTCATTTACTGGAAGTATGTATCAGGCCACTGGCTCGTATACAGTTATCAGGGGCAGAAGTTGTATTTCCGTTCTCCCAATTTTATGGATTATACCTTCAGCTATCGCAGTGGCTGGCTGGTTTATTCACCGCTTTTGGTTCTGGCTTTTATAGGTATCCTGCCATTTTTGTGGAAAGGACAGAATAAGGTTGCTATTATAACTTTCTTTCTGCTCAACTACTACATTGTATGTGCCTGGAACATCTGGTGGTATGGCGGAAGGGCTATGATTCAGAGCTACCCGGTATTGTTTTTCTGTATTGCAGCCTTGGTAAATGCGGTACTTAACCGTAAAATTTTAGCTTGGTTTTGTGCCTTGCCAGTACTGATTTTCATCTACTACAATACCTGGATCACGTACATTTATCACAAAGGCAATTTGTTTGATAATGACTGTATGTCGGAAGCCTATTTCTGGCGGATTGCCTGTAAATGGAGCGCACCTGCCAGCATTGCTGTATTGAAAGACAGCCCCGACCTTTTTGAAGGGCAGCCTAAAGATATTAAGACCATTTATCGTAATGATTTTGATACTGCCACAGGTCCATTTTACGATACTTTGCCAGGCAAAAAAGGCAAGTTGCTTGCACTAAATAAATATAACCAGAATAGCCCATACTACAAATTCGCCTTCAATGGCAATCACGCAGGATGGATCAGGGCACAGGCCACTTTTCAATGCCGGGAAAAGGAATATGAAGGCTGGAAGATGGCCCAGTTCATAGTGAGGCTTGTAAAGAAAGACAGCATTATCAAAGAGCGAATGATACGCGTTTACCGTTTACTGGATAATAATCAGACCAGAGATATTACCATTGATCTGAATTTGCCCGGTGCCAGCTTCGATTCAGTGAATGTTCTTTTCTGGAATGGAGGAAGTGATAAGCCATTATGGATTGATGATCTGAAAGTTGATGCTTTTAGTGAGTAATGCTAACTGACTGAACGTTATCAAATCCTGGTTGGGTACAAAAAGTCATAGATCTGCTTAAAGCAGGATAATTCATCCCCTAACCCTTTGAAATTTTCCGGGTTGTCCATGAATATCAGGCAATCTGTTTTTAGTAATGCACTTTTCCAGTCATAACCCTGCATACTACCGGACGATACATCCCAGTAAACAGATTTTTCATTCCACCTTTCCTGAAAATAATACCAAAAGTCCCAATCTTTGTGGATGTTGTGCATTAAATCATCTTCTGCCCAACGTCGGATGAAACTATCGCCAATATAGATTGCTGTAGGTCTGCTTCTTGTACTGTCGGTATCATAATAGTATTTCGGGTAACTGAAGATGTCATTTTTATATTCGAAAATGAGGTTCAGAGCAGCAAGTATATCGTCATCACTACGTCTTGGCTTGTTACTGAATTCTATTTCTTTCCAGTGCAGTTCGGGTAGTTTTTCGTGTCGTTTTATCTCCAGGTATTTTATAAAACTATCAGCTGCAATGAGTGAGCCATAAACCGTCCAATGGGTACCCTGACGGGAAAACAACAGGTTTTTTGAGTTGTCTTTAATTGACATAAACCATCCATTGAAATCAATCTGGTTTATTCCTATTGAATCACACAATCGTTTCACTACTTTATAATTGGTCTCATGTGTATGGTTCAGATTGCGGTAATAATCCGGGGTCATTTCTGAATAGTAATGAGCTTTGGAAGGAGCATATAAAAACACAAATGTTTTACCAAGATGTTCCAGCGTATCCTGTATTTTCTTTACCATTAAAATCTCTTTTCTAAGCCGGGCTTCTCCTACAAAATCCATGCCGCAATATTCTTCAATATAGGCCCTTTCATAAAGATAATTATCGCGACCTACTACCACGTTATTGGCATGGACTTTTTTAAAAAGCCAATAATCAAGCTGATTGTTAACCCTTACCATATCAGGTCTGCAACCGGTATTGTCGTTCAGAAAGGCATTCTTTTTTTGTTGATAGGAGCTGTTCCACCAGGTGTTTATACTGAAATTTACATCTTCGGCATTTATGATGGCAAGATCGGAAGGCACACGTCTGAACTCCAGTCACAT
>CAIVEH010000118.1 GCA_903904855.1 uncultured Bacteroidota bacterium
GAATCGAACCAGCGACCTACTGATTACAAATCAGTTGCTCTACCAGCTGAGCTAAAGTGGCTTTTATTTAAAGAACTTCATTTCCCGTTTTGAAATGGGATTGCAAAAGTAGATAAGAATTTTGGTTTTACAAATTATTTTCGCGTTTATCAGCAAATACCTAGCAAAATAATTTTATTCGGCTAAAATTTACCTGCCACAAAATATTCAATCGTTATATGTATAGGCTAGTTATTATTTTTTGAAATATTTGTAACCCATAGGATGTAGCTTATTTTTGATATTTAAACCAGAGAATAGACATGTGAATGGATTTAATCTGACGGCATTCACAAACAAGGTATAAAAAATTCGAGAATCATTTGCAACAAAGTCTATCAACTTTGGCTTACAACAAATAAAATTCAACCAATGAATTTGCCGGTACCTGGCTTGTAAATGAACCTCCGATAAATACCTGCAAAAACAGAAACGAACCCGATACTCCTGGAAATGGTTTTCTCTTTTAAGATTACCTTTGCTTTTTAGCTTATTATAAGCGATTCTTAATTCATGTTCCCGGATTAGCAGTACAGTCCGGCCCAGCATTTCAAGAAGTATTTTATGTTTACAGCGACAACACAGATAAGGGTAAGATATGGCGAAACAGACCAGATGGGATATCTGTATTATGGCAATTACGCACTTTATTATGAGGTTGGCAGGGCAGAGGCAATCCGGCAACTTGGTTTTACATATCGCCAACTTGAGGAAATGGGCATCATGATGCCAGTAGCCGAGCTGAACAGCGTATATTACCGTCCGGCCCTCTATGATGATCTCATCACAGTTAAGACCGTATTGAAAGAACTGAACGGAGGCCCAAAAATACAGTTTCATTCAGAGCTGTATAATGAAGAAGGACAGTTGCTGAATAAAGGAGTAACCACACTGGTATTTTATGATCCAAAGGAGAAAAAGAAGACCAATATGCCGGCTGAATTGCTGGATCGTCTAGCTCCCTTTTTTAATCAGAAACATGAGTAATATAGCAGCAGCCATTATCACCATAGGTGATGAGTTATTGATAGGCCAAACGATAGATACCAATTCGGCATGGATCGCACAGCGTCTGAATGCTATAGGGATAGATGTGCTGCGCCGCGTGGCAGTAGGCGATAACAAGGATGCAATCATTAACTCGATAGAACAGGAGCTGGCAAGTGTTTCTTTGCTGATCATCACCGGTGGTCTGGGCCCTACAGCCGATGATATTACCAAGCCTCTGCTCAATGAGTATTTTGGGGGCAAAATGGTGGTAGATGAGGGGGTACTCGATCATCTTAAAGATATCTTTTCAAAGCGGAACAGGCCCTTCCTCGAGCGGAATATGAAGCAGGCCGAAGTGCCGGATTGCTGCAAAGTTCTCTTCAACCGCATGGGCACGGCACCCGGTATGTGGTTCGACAAAGACGATAAAGTAATTATCTCCTTGCCGGGTGTACCCTTCGAGATGGTTTACATAATGGAAAACGAAGCCTTACCTCGCCTGAAACAGCGGTTCATCAGCGATGCGCTGCTGCACCGAAACATTATTACGGCTGGCGAAGGAGAAAGTTTTATTGCTGAAAAAATTATTGATCTTGAGGCCGCTTTGCCTGCTCATATCAGGTTGGCATACCTTCCTGGCGCCGGCATGGTAAAGCTCCGGCTTACCGGCCGTGGTCCCGATTCCGAAATCCTGGTTCATGAACTGGAAGAGCGGCAACAGGAATTGGCCGCTAGATTGGGTAAAATAGTAATCGCCATGGAAGACCTTACCTTGGAACAGATACTGGGCAAATGGTTTACCGAAAACGAAAAGACTATTGCTCTGGCAGAAAGCTGCACAGGCGGCAATATTGCTCACCATTTCACCCAGGTACCTGGAGCAACCAATTACTTTAAAGGGTCAATGGTTTGTTATCAGAATGAAATTAAAGAAACCATACTTGGCGTAAAGCGCGAAACACTGGAGCAATATGGAGCTATTAGTGAAGAGGTGGTGAAAGAAATGGTACTAGGCGCACTTAGTGTCTTGAACTCTGATATAGCTTTTGCAATTACTGGCCTGTTGAGTCCCTTAGCCGGAGCAAGAGTGACAGTAGGGAAAGTGTGGATGGCCGTTGCAGACAAGGACAGGCTTACAACAAAGGAATTCAACTTTCCGTATGACCGGGAGCGCAATAAAGATATGGCCACCTCAATGGGAATGCTGATGATCTGGAAATTTTTGAATCCTTAATACTCCTGGCAGGCTCTGCAATTCATAATCAATAAACTACTCCAACGTAAGATATAATGCCGGCACAACCAGAATCCCAATTCCTAATTCCCAATCCCGCCAATACAAGGCTATTCCTTGTAGGTATGCCCGGGGCTGGAAAGTCTTATTGGGGAAATCATTTAGCCTTGGCTTTGAATTGGCACTTTATTGATCTGGATAATTATATTTCTTTGCAGGAAAAGGCAAGTATATCGGCATTGTTTGCGTCCTATGGAGAGAAGGGCTTCAGGGAAAGGGAGCAGAAATATCTTTCAGAGATTCTGAAAGTGGCAGAGCTGCCTTTGGTAATAGCTTGTGGAGGCGGAACCCCATGCTTTTTCAACAACATGGAATTAATGAAAAATAATGGGATTGTAGTGTATCTGGATTTATCTATTGACGAACTCCTGGAACGGTTGAACTCCAGTACCGAGGTACGCCCCATGCTCAAAGGCAGGGGAGATATTGCGACTTACATTACTAAAATGCTGAAGGAGCGAAAAGTATTTTATGAACAGGCACACCACATACTGCATTCACAATTCATTTCGATTACTACCTTTGAAAAAATTATTCAATGATGTATAGAAAGGCATTGATAGCCGGAGCAATTTTTGCTGCTCTTGCCGTGATTACAGGAGCTTTTGGCGCTCATGCTTTAAAAGCTGTGTTGCCTGAGCAGCAATTGCTGGTTTTTGAAACTGGTGCCAGGTATCAGTTTTATCATAGTTTTGCTTTGCTGATTACCGGGATTGCCTATTTTTCTTTTCCGCATAAATATTTAAAAATTGCCACAAATTTATTTATCATTGGCATCTTGTTTTTCAGTGGTTCGTTATATGTGCTGCCATTTCTAGTAAATGCCGGAATAAAACCGGGCCTTGCAGGAATAATTACACCTATAGGAGGCTTGCTGTTAATAGCAGGATGGATATCACTTTTAGCAGGAATAATCAGAAATAAATAAACCATTATGAGGCAATTTAACTCAGTCTTTTTCATTATCTGTACAATCTTCCTGGCTGTAGTGGCCTACGAATCTTATATTCAGGCGGTGGCTATTGATGAAGGTCGTATTGGAGACAGTATATTCCGGCATGCTGTAGCCAATCTCTTCAATGTTATGAGGTTTCCGGTGCACGTAATATTCAGAGGATGGGCCAGGATACCAATGAATTTCGCTATCGGACTCATCATCAATTGCCTTTTTTATAGTTTGCTGCTCGAGCGGTTATTGTATCTGATAATCAGACCAAAAGTGGAAAAAGAAGAAATTTACGATTTTCCGGAAGAATGAACGCAATAGCATTAATACCTGCACGCCTTGCAGCTACAAGATTCCCCTCTAAATTATTGGCCCTGATAAAAGGGAAAACCGTAATCAGGCGCACTTATGAGTCCGTTTTATCCACTGGTATCTTCTCCGATGTTATCGTGGTGAGCGACAGCCAGGAAATAATAAATGAAATAAAGCGGCATGGTGGAAAGGCGGTCAGGAGTATTGGAGTTTATGAAAGTGGCACAGACCGGATTGCGGAAGTTGCCGCTAGCCTCGATGCTGATATAATTGTAAATATTCAGGGCGATGAACCTTTTGTTCAGAAAGCGCCATTGGAGCTATTGCTAAACCTTTTTAATGGCGTTGAAGGAAGCAACGTGCAAGTAGCTTCCCTGGTGCAACCACTCACAGATCGCGATCTGATCAGCGATCCCAATTATGTAAAAGTGGCACTCGATCTTAAATGCAATGCCCTGTTTTTTTCGCGTAGTGTTATCCCTTTTCCACGAAATCCTTCAGTTGAAATTCATTACTACGAGCATATAGGTGTTTACGCATTCCGCAGACAGGCTTTAATGGAATTTACTTCATGGCCCGAAACACACCTTGAGGCTATCGAAAAAGTGGAGTGCCTTCGCTTCCTGGAGCATGGAGTACCAATCAGGATGGGCATTACCAAATACATGGGGGTTGAAATTGATACCCCTGAGGATCTTGTAAAAGCAGAAAAGCTGATGGATGTGATGGGGTGGGAGTGATAATTTAATCAGACATGAATCTTTATTTATGAAGAGGATATATTGCATAAGCGGATTAGGAGCAGATCACAGGTTATTCGGAAAGTTGTCAATTCCCGGTTATGAACTGATACCATTGCCTTGGCTGCCGTTTGACAAGACCGATGATATGGTATCCTTTGCAGCCAAAATGGCGACCTGCATTGATGATAAAGGTGCAATTATTATAGGGCTTTCGTTTGGTGGTATGCTGGCAACTGAGATTGCCCTCAAGCATCCGGATTTCAAAGTATTTCTGGTCTCCAGCGCAAAGACTGCTTCCGAAATAAAGATTCATGGAGGTGCAGTTTCGAAATGGCTTATCCAATCTATGATAGTGCCTCCCGGGTACTTGAATATTCCTTTTTTTACAACTCTCTATTACCTGGGTGCAAAGACAAAAGAAGAGAGGAAATTATTAAGCCAGGTTACCCGCGATGCTGATGGAAGATTTATGAAATGGGCTTTAAAGGCAATAGCTACCTGGCAGAATGAGAGCATACCAGCCAATATAATCCACATACATGGCACTGCCGATAAAACAATTCCTTCAGCCGGGGTTCATCCCGATTATCGGATAGAAGGGGGCAGCCACATTATGATCTATAACAGGGCAGAGGAAGTGGGGAAAATAATTTCGGATTGCCTGGAGAAGGTTAATTAAATTTATGAATAATTATGATCTACATAAAGCACATAGATACCCCGGTCGGAAAAATGCTTATGGGCGCTACCGATGAGGGTATCTGCCTTTTTGACTTTCAGTACCGCAAAAGTATAGAGAGCATTATGAAGCGAATAGAAACGAATTCAGGAGAAAAGTTTGAAGAAGGGGAGCATCCCTATTTTGGATTGCTGGAAGGCCAGATCAATGAGTATTTTACCGGTACAAGAAAAGAGTTCGACCTGCCGCTGCATCTGCTGGGCACACCATTTCAAAAAAGTGTTTGGCAGGGCTTATTGAAAATCCCTTATGGGGAAACTAGGTCTTATAAACAGCAATCAATTTTCCTGGGCAATGAAAAAGCCATAAGGGCAGTTGCTGGTGCTAATGGGGAGAATGGAATAGCTATAATAATACCTTGCCACCGGGTAATTGGGGAGGATGGAAGCCTGACAGGTTATGGTGGAGGACTGCAGCGCAAGAAATGGCTACTTGACCTGGAAAGGAAACATTCAGGTAAGAGTGGGCAGGGCGAGTTGTTTTGATATTGCACCAGAATTTCACTCCTTTTCAATTTTCAGCGCCTCAATATATGCCCTCAACTGCAAAGTCCTTTCCCTGACTACTTCTATCCGACCTTCTTCCCGCATAATAGCCATTTCATTGCCCGGTTGATTGAACATATAGTTGTACGCATTGAACTCTGCATCCCTGTAAGCACGCCATGCTGCCTGGGCCTGCCGCATCGCTTCCTTGTTTTTTTCCTTTTTTATTTTTTCAATCAGTTTATTGTAAGCCTTGTTCAGTTCCTTATCCCATTTTTCATATGCCTTGAATGAGCAATCCGCCAGCACAGCATAAGAAGTATCTTTCATCAGGCATTTGCGGTATTCTTCATCAATACGGTCCTCTCTTCTTGTTTGTGCAGATGCATTAATGGACAGCACTAACAAAGAGATTATTAAAAAAATATTTATTGATTTCATGCACTGAAATATTAGCACCTAAAAATAGAATCTATTGGCTTAAAATTAAACGGTTCATTTATTTTCTCTGGTAGAAATCATCCCAAACCCTTACTCTTGTAGTTCTGTATATGAGATACTATGCCGAGATGTCCATCTCCAGTGCATCGGTAACTATAAACTGTTTCATTTATGGCGCCATTAGCAGGCAACGTGTTACTATACATTCGCAGTTATGCTTACTTTTTTATTACTTTTGCCCCGGAACAGGATTATTCATTTATTCAAAAACTAATTTCCTTTTATGGCATATGACATTATAGTAGTTGGCAGCGGCCCTGGTGGTTATGTGGCTGCGATCCGGGCTTCACAATTGGGATACAAAACCGCTGTGGTTGAAAAAGAAAGTCTGGGTGGCATATGCCTTAACTGGGGATGCATACCAACAAAGGCTTTGCTGAAATCTGCCAGTGTTTATGAAAACTTCACTCATGCTGCCGATTATGGTATCATAGCTACTGATTTCAGGCCTGATTTTGGCGCTGTAATCAAGCGTAGCCGTGGTGCTGCCGAGAAAATGAGCAAAGGTGTTCAGTTCCTGATGAAGAAGAACAAGATTGATGTGATAATGGGAATGGGCAAACTTAACAGTAAAAAAGAAGTAGAGGTTACAGATACTGATGGTAAAGTAACAGCCTACCAGGCCCGTCATGTGATATTGGCTACAGGCGCCCGCAGCCGCCAGTTGCCTAATCTGCCTATAGATGGTAAAATGATTATCGGTTACCGCGAGGCAATGGTATTGCCACAGCAACCTAAAAGTTTGATAGTAGTGGGATCCGGTGCTATAGGTGTTGAGTTCGCTTATTTTTATAAAAGCTTGGGTACCGAAGTAACCATTGTGGAATTCATGCCAAGGCTGGTACCGGTTGAAGATGAAGATGTATCGAAGGAACTGGAAAGGTGTTTCCGGAAGAAAGGTCTGAAGGTGATGACCAATGCCTCAGTTGAAAAAGTTGAAAAATCGGGAGATGGCGTAAAAGCTACCGTGAAGACAGCTACCGGGGAGCTGGTACTGGAAGCTGATGTTGTATTGAGTGCTGT
Source organism: uncultured Bacteroidota bacterium (assembly GCA_903904855.1). Taxonomy (GTDB): domain Bacteria; phylum Bacteroidota; class Bacteroidia; order Chitinophagales; family Chitinophagaceae; genus Nemorincola. The sequence goes on from CAIVEH010000118.1 coordinate 7,073, forward strand.
AGGTATTGCTGCAAATATTGAGAACATCGGACTCGAATCCCTGAGCATCAAAACAGACAAGGGCAAGGTACTTGTAGATAAATACTATAAAACCAACGTAGATGGCATTTATGCCATCGGCGATATTACACCTGGTCAGGCGCTGGCTCACGTGGCTTCAAAGGGTGCTATTATCTGTGTTGAAGCAATTGCCCATGCCGAAGGCAAACACAAACATAAGCCTGAGCCGCTCGATTATGGCAACGTTCCAGGCTGTACTTATTGCTCACCAGAGATAGCAAGCGTAGGCCTCACTGAAAAACAGGCCCGTGATGCCGGTTATGAGATAAAGGTTGGTAAGTTCCCGTTCTCTGCTTCCGGTAAGGCTGTAGGATCGGGCGCTACAGAGGGTTTCGTAAAGGTGATATTCGATGCCAAATATGGCGAATGGCTGGGTACACACTCTATAGGTTATAATGTTACCGAGACGATTGCTGAAACAGTTGTTGCCCGCAAGCTGGAAACCACATGGCAGGAAGTGCTGGATAGTATTCATCCGCACCCAACAATGAGCGAGGGAGTTAAAGATGCTGTGGAAGCCGCACTGGGTGAAGCAATACATCTTTGATGGTAATATTTGTTACTGATACCCAGTTTCAGGATTTCCTGGAGCTGGGTATTTTATTTTTGAACAATGGTTCGATAATTTGCCCACCTGATAATAAATAAGGGATAGAAGTATTATTTTGCGGGTTCGGGAAAAACTAAAACAGGAGATATGATCATTCTGGAACACGCCGACTACATGGAATACTTTAAAAACATGATGTCGTTATTCTATTTTGCTGGGGTATCGGAGCAAAAAATTCCCCAGATGAGTTTTGACCAATTTCTGGAAAGATGCTCAAATATGCCAACGCTTCAAAAATTAAGAAACCTGATTATCAGAAAACCCAAATTGGTATCTGAGTTTCTTACCTTGAACAGGCATTTGCTTACTTCCGGCGATATTAAAATTATTAAAGATTTTGCCCGGCGTAAAACCAGTATTTTTGTCGTAGTAAAGTATGACGAAGACTACGCCGTTTTTGTAGACACCAAGGGTGGCGCTATTTATGCAGTAAGAGCGCTCACAGAGCCTTTTTCAGATATTCTTCCACCGTTGCCTGCATGTATCGAAGCGAGCCTTCTCCCTTTCAGAAATACGATTGTTTGGGATGGTATAGCTAGTGTAAATACATCAATTTTTAGTCCGGAATCAAAGGCGGAACTTATGGAAGGCTATGCAGAGGAAATGCAAAAGCGTGGAATTATTAAATATTTTTGAAAACGTTTTTTTTGCCAAGAATTTATTATTATGCAGGAATCTAATGATCCAAAAGATCTGATCCGGAAGGTGGAAACCCTGATCAGCGAGCTGACTTTTGATGAGCTTGTTATCCTGAACAGGATGTCGGCCGACAGGATCCGGTTAATGCAGAAGGCCGGATCGTTATACCACATGGCAAAATTTAATGTTGGCGATACGGTTTACTGGAGGGGTAATGACGGCATGCAACGTACCGGCCAGATAGTGAGGCTCAATCAAAAAACTGCTTCCATTAAGACTAAAGATCAGGGCCAATGGAATGTATCGCCCCAGTTGTTGAGCAAGTAACTGCCCATGGTATCCGGGTGGCGAAAAAATCATGATGAATTTGGTCAGAAACACAGCTCAGTTATGGGCATAAAAAAACGCCCAAGCGTTAAGCTGGGCGTTTTAAAAGAATATGGCAGCTACCTACTCTCCCGCATTGTTGTGCAGTACCATCGGCCATGGCGGGCTTAACTTCTCTGTTCGGAAAGGGAAGAGGTGAACACCGCCGGCAATACCACCATAAGATGGTTATCAGAAGTTAGTCTTTAGTATTCAGTCTGAAGTAATAAGGCACTGTACCTGATTAACTAAAGACATACGACTTAAGACATACGACTAAAATATCGAGACATATTGGGTCAGCAATTTAATTAGTAATGTAAGGTAAAAGATCAGCTATTGTCCTGATGGAAGTCTTTCGACTATCTACTTCAGACTTTAGACTGAAAAAAAGATTAAAGCTTACGTGCAATTAGTACTACTCGGCTTTGATGTTACCACCTTTACACCTATAGCCTATCAACGTGGTAGTCTCCCACGGCACTTAAAAGTAAACTCATCTTGAGGAAGGTTTCGCGCTTAGATGCTTTCAGCGCTTATCCTGTCTGTACATAGCTACTCTGCACTGCCCCTGGCGGAACAACAGATACACCAGCGGTACATACGCTCCGGTCCTCTCGTACTAAGAGCATGTCCTCTCAATTTACTAACGCCCACCACAGATAGAGACCGAACTGTCTTGCGACGTTCTGAACCCAGTTCACGTGCCACTTTAATCGGCGAACAGCCGAACCCTTGGGACCTTCTCCAGCCCCAGGATGTGACGAACCGACATCGAGGTGCCAAACCTC
>CAIVEH010000119.1 GCA_903904855.1 uncultured Bacteroidota bacterium
AACTTTAAAGAATACAACACGGGAATCAAAATAAATAAATTAGATGTGGACCCCAAACGGATATCTTACCTTAGCAAATTACCAGAACTCAACTACAGAATTTATCCTTAATGGTGTACTTTATTTAATCAACATCACTAATACTAAAAACAAAGAAAAACTGCCGGTTCTGAACCCACTGAAAGGCGAGGGTATATATGCCGCCATTTATGATGTGGTGCGCAGGGTGCCGACGGGCAGGGTAACCAGTTATGGCGCTGTAGCGGCGGCAATAGGCGCGGCTTCAGGGGCGCGGCTGGTTGGGTATGCCATGAACCTATGCCATGACGTAACCCCTGCAGTGCCTGCCCACAGGGTAGTGAACCGAATTGGCCTGCTTACCGGCAAGCATCATTTTTCTCCTCCCGAAAAGATGCAACAATTATTAGAAAAAGAAGGTGTAAAAGTAGTGGATGATAAAGTGGTGAATTTTGAGACACTCTTCTGGGATCCCCTCAGGGAACTCGATTTCTGATAAAATTATTCCCCAATAGCCCGGAAATACGAAAGTGAGAGAAAAAATAATCTGAAATTATTTGTTTTTCATAAAATATTCATAACTTGTAATACCCTAAATAAAGGTCTTATGGTATTGCAACCGGAATCTCTTGGGAATTATGTGCTCTCTTTGCTGGATAACGGCCAGGGAAGGGAGACAATTGAAAACTTATTGCTGGAAAAAGGCCATGATGAACGGTTTGTGAAAGAATTGGTTACAGAAACCATAAAGCTGCGGCAAACAAAGCGGCGGGCGCAGGGCCTTACCTTTATACTTGTGGGGGCGGTTATCTGCCTTCTGAGTTGCATACTCACTATAACTTCTTCATTCAGCACTGAGTCCTTCCCATATGTATTGTATGGTTTTACCAGCCTGGGTATTGTTGTTGTTTTTTTTGGTTTGATGAGGGTATTCTGACCTCCTGTTTTTGATCATAGTATTTCTGTTTCATTCAGTTTAATTTAGTGTTGAAATAATACCAATAGTGTTATTGTACGCACTTTTTTCGCTACTCAACTTAACTCAACATACAGAATTATGCCAGTTACCATATTAGATGAAACAGCGCTTGCCCTGCGTCAGGATTGGGACCTGGAGTTGCCAAACACTATTTCGGAAGAAGCTATTCTGCAATTGCTTGCCGAAAGGATTGTAACGATACTGGAGCGCGGCGCTGAAACATTTTACCAGCTTATGTACCGGCTCGATATTTCGGAGAAAAAACTCAATGCGATACTGGATGATGAAAATGTGCCCGCCAAAATAGCCCGCCTCATATATGACCGCCAGCTGCAAAAAATAAAAAGCCGGCATGAGAACAGGATGCGGCGAGAAGATCTGGACCCGGAATTGCAATGGTGAAAAAAACAATGAGATTATACTACTTATAGCCTATTAACAGATGTTTTCATGTACTTACCAAATTTAGCTGCTACGGCCAGCAATACTATCCCCTGATCATCTAGAAGACTTACTTCGTAAACTTATACCCGATACCCCTGATACTGTGAAAATGTTTCGGGTTACGGCTGTCGGGTTCGAAAAATTTGCGGAAGTTGAGAATAAAGTTGTCGATAGTGCGGGTGGTGGGGTATACATTGTAGCCCCATACTATCTGCAATATCTGCTCCCTGCTCACTACCTCACCTTCGTGTTCTACGAGCAGCTTCAATAATGCTGATTCTTTCTTGCTCAGCTCCTGTGGTTTGTTGTTTTTATCAATACACTCATGCCCTGCGAAATCTATTTTACAACCATCAAACTCATAAATATCGCTCATGGCTTGTGGCTCGCGCATTTTCTTATTCTTGGTTACCAGTTTATCTACCCTCAGCAACAGCTCTTCCAGATTAAAGGGTTTGGTGAGGTAGTCATCGCCTCCTTTTTTGAGGCCCTCTACCCTGTCGGCGCTGCTGTTGCGTGCCGAAAGGAAGAGGATAGGGATATCGTTATGTTGCATCCTGATGGTTTCGCACACAGTAATCCCATCCATATCGGGCAGCATAATATCGAGGATAATGAGGTCGAAATATTCATTCTTCACCATCTTAATTACCCCCGGGCCGTTATCTACAGTTGTTACTTCATAACCTTCCAGCTCCAGATTCAGTTTCAGTCCCTCGCGCAGGCTTTCTTCATCTTCAGCAATAAGTAGGGAAGCTTTGTGTGTTTTGGTAACCATATTGGTTTTTCTATTTTTATTAAGTGTAGTTTGTATTTTTAACCGGGAATTGCAGGTATTTCAAGGATACGCAATAATAGTACATAAAGCTGATTTTTTTGTTATAGTTATAAAATATACTATAGTTCTGCACACTTTATAAGAAGAGGAGCAGGCAATGGCACGGAGGAGCAAACCTAACATCTGAGAATCAGCTGTTGAGCAATGTAAGTGATAAAATCCAACAGATTCACTTTGAGATTGCTTCAATTTTACTTCAAAACACTTCAAAAACGCTTCAATTTTCTTCTAAAATTTCCGGTTGCAGGCTTTGAATGGTAATTTGTTTGCATTCTCTAACGAAATGTTATTATATCCTGTTATTCCGATTACCAATAGGATAGTTTTCTCTTTTTCCTTAAGCTGGCATGAAAATTGATATATCTTTACTTCAGAATGGCTTGAATTAACATTCTGTTTGGCATTTTTGAATATACCATGACGAATAAAAATACCTGATCAGCCAACTTTATTGGTAAATTTGGTGTCTATCATTAAAAAAGTTTCTGTTTATTTTTGAACGGGGAAATAAAAAAATACATTATTTTTAAACCACTTATTAATATATATAATCACATTATTGAATAACTACTTATAATATACTCTATGCGCCGTTTTTATAATTCAATACTTACAATGCTCATCCTGATTTTACCGGGATGGAGCAATGCGTTTGCACAAACACTCTTTCCCGTGCCCAACATACCAGGTGTATGTGGTGTAAACGGGGTTATTGTTAACATGACCGGCGGCAGCGGCGGCGCGAGTAACAGTAGCGGTACCGGCTTCCCTGATGGCGGCCCGGGCGGGAATGGCGGTTCGATTGTGTGTACTCTGAATGTAGCAACACCAGTTGTGATCACATCGCTTACTTACTATGTGGGAATGGCAGGAACTACCGGAGTACCCGTATTGACCGGAACAACCGGCGCAGCGGGCGGTACAGGCTATGGCAATGGAGGCAATGCAGGCAGTTTTGCCGGACCTTCGGGAATTGTGGGCACTGATGTATGCGGCGGCGCTGGCGGCGGTTCATCGGCTGTATTGAATACAACAGGCTCTACTGTGCTGCTTGTAACAGGCGGCGGTGGCGGTGGCGGCGCATTATCGCCCACGGTGGGTGGCGGTGCAGCAGGCAACCCCGGCGCACCAGGTGGTAGTTTTGCTCCCAATTTTGGTGGCTCAGGTGGCACGCCGGGTACCTTTGGCGCTGCAGGAGGGATAGGCATTGCCAATAACGGTATAGCCGCACAAGCTACAGCTCCGGGCAACGGCGGCGATGGTGGCGAGGGACTTACCGGCAGCCAGTCCGGTGGCGGTGGCGGGGCAGGTTATGGCGGCGGCGGCGGCGGCGGGGCCGGAAACACGTTTACTGCCGGTGTTAATACAGTTACTGCCGGCGGCGGCGGTGGATCCAACTATGTTAATCCTGCTGCCATAACTACAGGGCTTTTCAATGGCACAGCCACCACAACAGGAGATGGAGCTGTTTCGCTTGTTGTATATCCGGATATTGCAACCACCACAGGAGTAATATTATGCAGCGGCGTAACATCAACTTTTACCGAAACAACACCCGGAGGCACGTGGAGTTCCTCCAACCCTTCCATTGCAACAGTAAGCGCTACAACAGGCACATCAATTATTGTTACAGCGGGAACAACATCGGGAGTAGTAAATATTTCTTACACTGAACCAAGTGGTTACTGGTCTTATGTTACCGTTACGGTGAATCCGGGAGCTGCACCTATTACAGGCCCTGGTGAAGTATGCGTTTCACAAACCATAAGCCTGGTTGATACCACTGTAGGCGGAGCATGGACAAGCGGAAATCCAGCTGTTGCAACAGTTTCAGCTACAGGAGTGGTAACCGGTGTATCGGCAGGTACTGCTGATATCACCTATACCTTACCTCTTGGCTGCAATGCTACAACAACAATTACAGTTTACCCTACGCCCGGTCCCATTACAGGAACATTGTCGGTATGTGTGGGCAATACAACACCGCTGTCTGATGCCGTAACAGGAGGGATCTGGAGCAGCTCTAATACTGCGGTCGGTTCGATAGATGCTGCTACCGGAGTGGTATCAGGAATATCTCCCGGTACTACTACCATTACTTATGGTTTTGCCGGACTATGCCTGACAACAGCAGAAGTTACCGTAAATCCATTGCCGGTTATCACAAGTACAGACTCAACAAACCCGACAACCTGCGGTGGATGGGATGGTACAATAACATTGAATGGATTAGCTTCAGGCACTTCGTTTATAGTTAATTATGACTATAATGGCACACCAGCTCCAGCCCTGACAATAACAGCCGACAACGGCCACCTGATTATTAACTTGCCAAATGCCAACCTTCTGGATACAGGAACCTATTCGAATATATATGTTACAAACGCAATTACAGGTTGCGTGTCCAACATCGTTGGGCCGATAGTATTGGTAGACCCACCGAATCCACCAGCACCAGTAATTAGCAGTAATCAGCCACTATGTGTAAACCAGACATTATTTCTTTCAGGAACAGATGCTTTACCTGGAGGCTCCTATTCATGGTCAGGGCCGAACGGGTTTACATCAGGTATTCAGAATCCAACTATCATTCCGGCAACTTATGCCGACACCGGAACGTATACGCTCATATACACACTGTTTAATTGTCAAAGCCTGCCAGCTACATCTGATATAGTGATAGTAGCGGCACCATCACTTACCAATGTTACTGTGAGCCAGACAATACTATTGGGCAGCAGTGTTCAGCTGAACGCCGATAATGCTCTGCAGTACAGGTGGGTGCCTAATGATGGAACCTTGAGCAACCCGGATATAAATAACCCAGTAGCTAAGCCCCTGGTAACCACTACTTATACAGTATATGGTATGAGCTTGTATGGATGCGTTGATTCGGCACAAGTAACTATATCAATTGATAACGGCAATAGCGGAGGAATACCTACTGCATTTACTCCAAATAACGACGGGCGCAATGATGTGTTCCGCCCGGTAGGTATGCAATTCCGCAATATTGTTGAATTCCGTGTTTACAACAGATGGGGGCAACAGGTATTCTATTCGAACAGTATGGACCATGGATGGGATGGTACCTTTAATGGTGTGCCACAGGAAACGGGCGATTATTTTTACCAGATTATTGTAGCGCAGCCAGGAGCAAAAGCTGAGAACATATACTATAAAGGCGAGGTTACTCTGATACGGTAAGAGCCTGTGGCTATGGTCAAAGTAAAAAACTCAATTTGTACATAAAAAGTATGCCCACGATTTCTAACATGGGCATTCTTTTTATGTCCATTTTCATTATTTACAGATATCCTATACTTGTGCATTAATAGGTGGATTTATTGTGGATAAACTGTTACTATTCAGGCTGGTAATATTAACTTAACATTCCGGTAATATTGTATTTATACTAAAGTGGTCCCTTTGTGTAACCAAATGCTTCTTAGAAGGGAATAATGGCTAAAAGAGAAGTGGATATCGTGGTGCTGTCGGACGTTCACCTGGGCACTTACGGATGCCATGCAACCGAACTACTGCAATACCTGAAAAGTATAAAACCCAAAGCTGTTGTTCTGAACGGTGATATTATTGATATCTGGCAGTTCAGCAAGCGCTACTGGCCTGCTACCCATATGATGGTGGTGAAGCACCTGATAGGGCTGATAGCCAAAGATACCCCTGTATATTATATACCCGGCAACCACGATGAGATGCTGAGGAAGTTTAAGGATTTCCAGCTGGGATCATTAAAAATAACGAATAAATTATCACTGAAAATAGATGGCAAGCGCCTGTGGATTTTTCATGGCGATGTATTTGATGTGGTGATGCAGCACAGCCGGTGGCTGGCCAAACTGGGTGCGATAGGGTACGATTTTCTGATTCTAATCAACAGCCTGGCCAATTTTATATCTGCCAAACTGGGACAGGGAAAGATGTCGATCTCAAAAAAGGTGAAAAACAGTGTGAAGGGGGCAGTAAAATTCATCAACAAGTTTGAAGAGACAGTTTGCGATATCGCAGCTGAAAACAAGTATGATTATGTGATCTGCGGCCATATACACCAGCCAGAGATACGGGATGTGCAAACGGCTACAGGCACAGTTACGTATATGAATTCTGGCGACTGGATTGAGAACCTGACTGCACTGGAATATGCCGATGCAAAATGGAGCATTTACAATTATTTTACAGATCCGGTGGCACAGGCTATTGATGTGAGTAAGAAAAAAGGCAGTAAAGAATCGGCCAAAACCATGATGGCCAGCCTGATGCTGGAACTTAATATGAAGCAGGGCAAACCCAATGAGGACCTGGATGATAATGAAGAATATGAGGGCTTGGGCGCAGCAATAGAAGCCGCGTAAGGGAAGTTAGCAATTGGCAGTTAACAATTTACAGTTGCCAGTATAGTTCACGGGTATAGGTAGAATGAGGTTATTTTAATAACGTTTCTCACAATCCATATCCTCAGCAGTTATAAAATGAAAATACTTTTTGCAATACAGGGAACAGGTAATGGCCATCTGAGCAGGGCAAGAGATGTATACCCTGAACTGGTAAAATATGGCGAGGTGGATGTGCTGATAAGTGGCATACAGGCTGATGTGGAAGTTCCCTTTCCGGTAAAGTACCGGTTTTATGGCATGAGCTTCATCTTCGGCAAGAAGGGTGGTGTGGATCTGATAGCTACAGCAAAAACAGCAAAACTTTTCCGTTTACTTAAAGATATACGTGAGTTCCCGATTGAGCAATATGACCTGGTGATTAATGATTTTGAACCTGTATCATCCTGGGCCTGCAAGCGCAAACATCTGCCTTGCATATCTGTGAGCCACCAGTGTGCTGTATTGCATCCGGCTGCTCCCAAACCTGAATCAGGAGATATAATAGGTAAACTGGTGCTTCAGCGCTATGCCCCTGTTACTGCCAGCTATGGCTTTCATTTCAAAGCGTTTGCCGAAAATATTTTCACTCCGGTTATACGGAAAGAAATAAGGGAGATGAAGGCGTCGGATAAAGGACACTATGCCGTTTACCTGCCTGCATACGACGATGCCACCATAGTTAAGCATCTGTCGCAGTTTCCCGATGCAAAATGGGATGTGTACTCGAAGCATAATAAAACGCCTGAAGTAATAGGGAATGTATCGCTGAAGAAAATAGACAACCGGGCTTTTATAGAAAGTATGGCTTCTTGCACCGGGTTGTTATGCGGAGCAGGTTTTGAAGGACCTGCCGAGGCAATGTACCTTAACAAAAAAGTGCTGGTGATACCTATGCTCACACAATACGAACAGCACTGCAATGCTGCAGGAGCTGCTGCTATGGGAGCCACTGTAATACAAACGCTGAGCGAAAAAAATTACCCTGCCATACGTGAATGGCTGGATAAGGGCAAAAAAATTGAAGTTAACTACCCCGATATTACCGCTGAAATAATTGAGAAAATAATACAGGAAAATGTACCACTATTTAAACAACGACATAAAGCACCGGTTAGCATCGATTTTTAACCGCAGCCTGGATTTGCTGGAGCATGCTACTGATATATTGCGGGCAATATTCCTTTAATTGTTGATTTCTGGAATTGCTGATTAAATAATCATTTTACGAAGACCAAGTAGGCCACTACCTCCATTCTTATAAACTTATGCTCACACGAAAAGGTATTTCGCCCCTACAGGCTTGATTTCATTAAATATTTTATCGAGGGGCTTCACCCCTCGCTTCTGGATTATGCCCTTTCAGGGAGGTCAGACTGCTTAAGATAGGAATTGGGTATCACCCCCTTAAAAATAATGGGGTTTATCATTATTCAGTTTAAATTTCAAAATACTGAACCATACATTCTTTTAACATTAGCTCCTGGGCTGCGATACCAGTTACAGGCATATGCATCAGTTGATGAAAATGGGGCCAGCCTTCCTCATCGCGGCCAGCAAATTCGTAATAACCAAGCCGACATAATAAAGTACACACCCCTACATGAATAAGATCCTGCTTCTGCTCTTTCGAGAATTTTTTGGGCAAGTGGCTGCCCAGTTCGTTGATGCCTATCAGATAAAGAATACCTTCCATATCGGGCACTTTGCCAAACCGCTCTCTCAACAGGTTTTCAGTATCCAGCCACCTTTGTTCAAAATTTTCCATCGTTTAATAAGTCTAAAGTCGTAAGTCTGCTGTAGAAAGTAACAGGCTTTCATTGTCAAAGATAGAATTCAAATGGGTGGTTACCTATTATTCTCCTGGTGAATAAAAACGGTAACTCTTAAAATTATTTTTAAAAAAAGTTAAAACTATTTTCTGCCTATCTTTATATAACTTTCCCTTTTTACTTTTGATTCTCCAAAATTTCATAAACAGGGAATCAGAAACAAAACGTTGAACTTTAATATTATATGGAAATCACATCATCTGTCGACATCCGCGAACTGAATGAACGAATCCACCAACAAAGCGCTTTTATAGAGTTGCTGAACATGGAACTGAACAAGACGGTAGTAGGCCAGAAAACAATGGTTGAACGCCTGATGATAGGTCTGCTTGCCAATGGCCATGTATTGCTTGAGGGTGTTCCCGGACTGGCAAAAACACTGGCTATCAAATCGTTGGCTACAGCTATACACGGCCGGTTTGCACGTATCCAGTTTACACCCGACCTGCTACCTGCCGACGTGCTGGGAACTATGGTTTACAATCCGCAGGCACATGAGTTTGCGGTGCGTAAAGGGCCCATTTTCGCCAACTTTATACTGGCCGATGAAATAAACCGCGCCCCGGCCAAGGTGCAGAGCGCCCTGCTAGAAGCAATGCAGGAACGCCAGGTAACTATAGGCGACCATACTTACCCGCTCGAAGAGCCTTTCCTGGTACTGGCAACACAGAACCCGATAGAGCAGGAAGGCACCTACGAACTGCCTGAAGCCCAGGTAGACCGGTTTATGCTGAAGATAGTTATCACCTACCCCAAAAAGGAAGAGGAGCGCCAGATAATACGCACCAACCTGAACCCCGGCGGCATGGTAAAAATAAACCCGGTAGTAACCACACAGGATATTATGAAGGCCCGCACCCTGGTGCGTGAGGTGTATATGGATGAAAAAATTGAGCAGTATATACTGGATATTGTTTTCGCTACCCGTTTCCCTGATGAGTATAAACTAGGCAAACTGAAGCCTTACATCAGTTATGGCGGTTCACCACGTGCCAGTATCAATCTGGCTCTGGCGGCTAAAGCTTATGCATTTATCAAGCGTAGAGGCTATGTGATACCAGAGGATGTGCGTGCCATCTGTCATGATGTTATGCGCCACCGTATAGGGCTTACTTATGAAGCCGAAGCAGAGAACATTACCAGCGAGCAGATACTGAATGAGATACTTAATGTCGTAGAAGTACCTTAAACCCCCAAACCCCCTGAAGGGGGCTTAGCTGGAGAATATGTTTTGGGCTATGAAGCATAATTGGAGCTTGTTTTTTAATGATTCAAAAGATTATTAGAATTACCCGGTTTTATATCGGCAGGCTGATTTCAAATATTGATCCATTGGGCGTGTTATCTTTTACGGTAATGCGCCCTTTGTGTTGCATCACTATTTTGTTGGTGAGGTATAGGCCCAGGCCGGTGCCTTTTGATTTACGACTCTCTTCATTGCCTACTCGGTAGAATTTGTTGAAAATCTTTTTCTTTTCAGGGTCGCTGATGCCTGATCCCTGGTCGGCAACACTTATGATTGCATTGCCGTTATTATTTTCGAGTGTTATCAGAATAGGTTTATCGGCAGGGGTATATTTTACTGCGTTTTCGAGCAGATTATTGATGGCCATCTGCAGCATTATTTTATCGCCAGTCATGCGGATGCCGGGCATAATATCCTGTTCAAATTTGCGGGGGTAGCGGAGTGCATAATCGGTAACTGCATCTTCTACTTGCTCAGAGAGGAGGAACGATTCATTGGCGGGTTTGTACTGCCTGCCCTCCAGCTGCGATGCAAAGAGCATATTGCTGCAAAGGTCGTTGAGCCTGTTAGATTCTTTAATGCACCGGTCCAGCAACTGCTTACGCTGGGCCTCACTGAGCTGGTGTTTTTCCAGGGTCTGCATATTGAGTTTCATAGCGGCTATGGGCGATTTCAGTTCGTGGGTAACCGACAGCATGAAATTATTTTGCTGGCGTGACAGCATTATACGCCTTGCAAAAGAAGAATATACAATAACAGCCCCGATGAGTATAACAATAAGAAATGCCGAACCCTCACCAATATATTGCTTAGTGCGGCCAGAATGTTTACGATTCAGTTGCTCCAGTTCGGTTATATAGGTGGCTGGTTGTGCAGCGCTATCTACCCTGCTTTTCAGGATGGTTACTTCCTGCTCATATATAAGTCCGCTCTGCTTCTGGAGGCTGAACTCCCAGAATACCAGGGCGGCAATAATGTAGCCGAGGAGCAGAATATGTACGGATGTGAAAAAGCGCATTTTTTTTAGTCGTAAGTCGTGAGTATTTAGCTGTAAGTTGGCATCAAAAGTACGGATAAGTACAAAAGAAGGTTATGATATAGGTTATGAAATAATAATAGTATCTTGAATTAGGTAATTCAATTTTGAACCCAAAAGAAACAAAGAAAAAATTGAACAATCATGGCTGGTCTATAATTTTAATATAAATTGGATTTACAGCATGTGTATTACTATCTCCTGTTCGCCGGACTTTGATGTCATCAAAAAAAAAATTTATCTCCGGATTTAAACCTATGACTAGCGGCTCCCAGATATTTCAGAAAATAAGATGAAATTTTATTACCAATGCCCTGATATGGCCCCATATAATTGCATGATTGAAAAGAAACCAAAAATGAAACGACTTCATAATCAGATCCTGGTAATACCCGAAGTCCGATTTCCAGATTGTCTCTAAATTCCTGATCTGTTGTCACAAAAGTATCTATATAACCCAATTGGGCTATTAATTCATTTCCGGTATAATCATGATGCTTTGAATTTTTTGCTCTGGCTGAATCACCCCTGATAATATTATGGTCAGGAATAGAATGAGTATATGTGGGGTGGGGTGCAATCTTGCCCAATCCATTAAAAGAAAGGGAAACAAGCAAAACAATATAGAGTTGTACCCTTATCATCAATCAGATTGAGAATTAAAGATAATCATTAAAAGTAATTCTAACCGACATTCATTAGCAGTTTATGTATCATGCTATAAAATTTTACTGCTTATCTGCTTCGTATAAGTCGAGACAAATAAAGTACAAAATTTATGTTTGGCTTTATAATGGGATAATATTTCTGGCGAGTCAACTTATCTCCTGAATTAAAGCAATATATGGTCTTCGTAGAGCAATATTTTCTACGTTAAGGATTAAAATCATCACTCACCTAAAGCAGATAAGCAGTAAAATTTTATAAGCAGCTGGTATAATTTGCCTCAATGTCTGAAACAAAAAACTGAAATTCGGAGAAGAAAAAATACTCAATATTGCGCAATATTGACCTTTTACATAACTTTGCTTTAATGCAGGCTATATTACATATTCCGAAACGCAGGGTAATTATCGTTACCTGGAAGGGTGAGAACAAATCAACAGAAGTTTTTTCCAGCCTTAAAAATTTCTGCCTGAGTTATACCCAGTATAATTATCATTCACTTACCAACCATCTATCTAAAACTGACAAGTCATATGAAAATGAAACTATAAAAATTGAAAGGGCGCCCGTTTTTACAAAGCCCAAAGGAGTCGTTGCCAAACCTGATTTTTACAAGGCACTATTCTGGGACTTCGATTATGACAAAATAAACTGGCAGCAAAGCTACCGCACTGTAATAGAAAGAGTTCTGGAAAGGGGAACACAAGCGGAAAGGGATGAATTATTGCGCTATTATGGAAAAGAAAAAGTTATCAGTACTTTGATGAACGAAATAAAGTATTTGCCTGACTATACTATTAATGATGTCTGTAGCTATTTCGGGCTAAAAAAAGAAGATATGGTATGTTATGTAAGGATGCAGTCGCGAAAGGAACATTGGACCTGATAAAACGGTTAATGGCTGATGAGGAGCTCGGGGAATTCAACCTTATCGGAGGAACAGCACTGGCATTAAAAATCGGACATAGAGAATCTATTGATATTGATCTGTTTTGCAACAGCAGTTTTAATGCCGCTTGGATCGCAGAATATTTATCACATAAATATTCTGCTCAGCGAGTTAATAACCTTAAAAATGCTGTTTTCTGTTTTATAGAAGATGTGAAAATCGATCTGATTGCTCATCAATATCCGTTATTGCGCCCTGTGGAATTGGTTGAAGGAATCAGAATGTTATCTCTCAATGATATTGCTGCCATGAAATTACATGCAGTTGTAAATAACGGCACACGTCTGAAAGATTTTGCAGACATCTATTTCCTGTTAGAACGGTTAGCAATGTCAGATATTTTACGAGACTATGAAATAAAATATGCCGAAACCAATACAATTATGGCAAGAACAGCATTATTATATCACAATGACATAGACTTTAATGTGCCAATTGCATACATCACTAACAAAATAGAATGGTCATTAATTAATGCAAGGATAAATGAGGCACTAAACAAACCTGATAAACTATTCCCGAAAACAAAGATCAAGAAGAAAAAAAGATAGCAGAGTGGTTAATATATCCTAAATAATTATTCTCAGGTTTAGGGTTTCTCCTGGCACAGCTCCACCAATACCCCATTTGTCCCCTTTGGGTGCAGGAAACAAACCAGTTTGTTATCGGCGCCGTTTTTAGGTATTGCGTTCAGCAGCTCAAAGCCGAGAGCGGCAAGGCGCTTCATTTCGGCTTCAATATTTTCTACTTCAAAGGCTATGTGGTGTATGCCTTCGCCTTTTTTAGCTATAAATTTAGCAATGGGGCTGGCATCATGGGTGGCTTCCAGCAGTTCGATTTTAGATTCGCCGGTATGAAAAAAAGCGGTTTTAACCCCTTCAGTTGCAACCTCTTCCGTTTTGTAACAGGGCGTATTGAGCAGTTGCTCAAACAATTGTACAGATGCATTGATGTCCTTAACAGCAATTCCGAGGTGTTCAATTTTCATTCAGGAACATTGATTAAATAATACCTGCAAGGTAGCGAAGTTATTTTTTTTACAAGGCGTAAAATCTGCGAATAGTAAACTATTTAAATACTTTTACAACGAAGTAAAAAGGTAAATCAACGAGCTAAATTGCGGAAATTATTTAGTCATTGTTCCTGTCCTATAGTTTTTAACAATAGTAACATATAATCCCGCAATCAGCAGGACCCGCTAAAGTACCACTTTTGCAGTAACTTTGTGGGTTGAAAGTATATAAAGTAAAAAGTATGGAACTGAAGTTACCGGTATATCTTGATAATAATGCCACCACACCCATGGACCCAAGGGTGCTGGAGGCGATGTTGCCCTATTTTGTAGAGAAATTCGGTAATGCCGCCAGCCGCAATCACTCTTTTGGCTGGGTAGCCGAAGAAGCTGTAGACTATGCACGCGAGCAGGTGGCCCGGCTCATCAATGCCGATCCCAAAGAGATTATCTTTACCTCTGGCGCTACCGAGGCCGATAACCTGGCCATAAAGGGTGTATATGAAATGTATTCCTCAAAGGGCAATCATATCATAACTGCAACTACCGAGCACAAAGCAGTACTGGATACCTGCAAGCATATAGAAAAGATGGGTGGACAGGTAACTTACCTGAATGTGAAAGAAGACGGCCTGATAGACCTTGAAGAACTGGAAAAAGCCATTACCGATAAAACCATTCTTATTGCCATTATGTATGGCAATAACGAAACCGGGGTTATTATGCCAATTCGTGAAATCAGTAAAATAGCGCGCAAACACGGCGTTCTGTTCTTTACAGATGGTACGCAGGCTGTAGGCAAAATACCGGTGGATGTAAATGCCGATGGTATAGATCTGATGGCTTTCAGCGGTCATAAAATGTATGGACCAAAGGGCGTAGGCGCTCTTTATGTGCGCAG
Source organism: uncultured Bacteroidota bacterium (assembly GCA_903904855.1). Taxonomy (GTDB): domain Bacteria; phylum Bacteroidota; class Bacteroidia; order Chitinophagales; family Chitinophagaceae; genus Nemorincola. The sequence continues at coordinate 14,313 of CAIVEH010000119.1, forward strand.
GAAAAACCCACGTGTAAAGGTTACCAGTCAGATGGATGGCGGTGGCCATGAGCGCGGTATGAGAAGCGGCACACTCAATGTGCCTGGAATAGTGGGACTGGGTAAGGCCTGCGAATTGTGCCTGCATGAAATGGAAAGCGAAGCTGCCCGACTGAGCAAAATGCGCGACAGACTTGAAAAATCATTAATGGAGTTGGAAGAAACTTATGTGAACGGCAGCAGGGAGCACAGGTTACCACATGTATCGAATATCTCGTTCAAATACGTAGAAGGGGAAGGACTGATGATGGGCTTTAATAAAAACATTGCCCTGAGCAGCGGTTCGGCCTGTACATCGGCATCACTGGAACCCTCATATGTATTGAAGGCTTTAGGACTGGGTGATGACCTGGCGCATAGTTCACTGCGCTTTGGCCTTGGCAGATTTACTACCGACGAGCAGATTGATTTTACAATAGACGCTATCAAGACAACAGTAATCAAGCTGAGGGAAATGAGCCCGCTGTGGGAAATGTTTAAGGAAGGAGTGGATATTAATGCAATTGAGTGGGCGCATCATTAACCCCTGAACCCCTAAAGGGGGACCTAACATTTAGTCGAAATCAAGTCATTGGGGATTAGGGAATGATTGAGCAAAATAGTTTTTTAGATTAAGAATGCAATAATAAAATGTGCGGTTAAGACAGCACAAATTTGATTTTTTATTTTTTTAATTTTAATTTTTTATGGCATATTCTGATAAAGTTATTGACCACTATTCTAATCCGAAGAATGTGGGTACACTGGACAAAGCAAAAACCAATGTGGGTACCGGCCTGGTGGGTGCGCCTGAATGCGGCGATGTAATGCGCCTGCAGATCGAGGTAGATGAAGAAAGCGGCCTGATAAGCGATGCCAAATTCAAGACTTTCGGTTGTGGCTCGGCTATTGCTTCATCATCGCTTGCTACCGAATGGCTCAAGGGTAAAACTGTAGACCAGGCGCTCAGCATTGATAATATGGATATTGTGGAAGAGCTGAATCTGCCCCCGGTTAAAATACATTGCTCCGTATTGGCTGAAGATGCCATTAAAGCGGCCATCAACGATTACAGAGTGAAAAATGGCCTGCCAGAACTGGTAGCTGAGAAAAAAGCACATTAAGTGAGTCGAAAGTCGTTAGTCTAAAGTCTGAAGTTCATATCTAAAATGAATTCAGGTTTTAGATTAATGGCGAGGCTATACATTTTTTTATAATAAAAGGTCATTACTGAATACTTAACAGCTTTAGACTTGATACTAAATACTTTAGACTAAGAAAAATGATTTACGTTAGTGACAAAGCGAAGGAAAAAGTAGTAAAACTAAAACAGGACTCCGGACTTGGAGATGAGTATTTCCTTCGCGTGAGTGTGGTGGGCGGCGGCTGTTCGGGCTTGTCTTACAAGCTTGATTTTGATAATGAAGCACAGCCCCGCGACCAGGTTTTTGAAGACCAGGGAGTGACGGTAGTTACCGATCTTAAAAGCTTCCTGTATCTCTGCGATACTACTTTAGATTTCTCAGACGGACTAAACGGCAAGGGCTTTCATTTCAGCAATCCCAATGCCAGTCGTAGCTGCGGTTGCGGAGAGAGTTTTGCGGTATAACCCATGACCGTGCCGAGTTGGGGTACCATCTATTGGGCTCAAGATCCTTATATTTTCAGCAGGTAAATAATTGAGCTATCCTGGTTTTCCCAAAATTGAGAAATGTGGCTTCCATACCTGCATTTTGGCATATAAACTCAGAAAATATTGTGATTGTATCCGCATAATTTTATCTTGCACTCTCAATAACCATTTTCTTATGAAGAAAGGATTCCTGGCAATTTGTGCATTGCTTATTACATTCAGTGTTTCAGCCAAAAAACATCCGTATAAAATAAAAATTGTAACAGATTCCGGCACCATTGAGCTGGTACTCTACAATAATACACCTCTTAACAGGGATAATATGCTTAAGCTGGCAAAGCAACATGCTTACGACAGCCTGCTCTTTCATCGTGTAATACCCAAATTTATGATACAGGGTGGCGACCCCACTTCTAAATATGCCAAACTGAGTGAGCATCTGGGCAGTGGCGGACTGGATTATACAGTGCCTGCCGAAATAAATGATACAGATTTTCATAAACGCGGAGCGCTGGGAGTAGCCAGGGATGGCAATAAGGAGAAAGCGGGCTCCTCAAGCCAGTTCTATATAGTAACCGGTAAAACATTTACAGATGATGAGCTGGATAAGATAACCGCAAGATCGCATCATACCTGGACAAAAGAGCAGAGGGAAATATATAAAACTGAAGGTGGAGCGCCACACCTGGATGGCGACTATACCGTTTTTGGTGAAGTGACAAAGGGCATGGACGTTGTTGATAAAATATCTTTAGTACCCCGTGAACCTGGTGACCGCCCTAAAAAGGATATCCGCATCATTAAACTGAGGATTAAGAAGCGGCATAGGTTCCTGTTTTTTTAAAAGATTAAGTGTAAACAATAGAAAACACCATTTTTTTCTGCATTTGTCGGGAACTGGGAGGTTGGCTTTTTTTGATTGTTCTATATCGGACAACTTTTATTGATTAAAAAATGATCTCTGGTAGCACCTCTGTGACGATTACGCAAGCCATTAACCGCGGCTTGAAAAAAATCACTACGCCATCCAATATTATATTGTATTCAGCAACAGTTTTGTGCATACTCTTTTTAATTTGGGATTTTTCGTGGAGGGATTTATTAGCGATTCCGTTAGGACTTTTGGTATCTTATCTATACTCAATGTACGCTACTCCAAAATGGAAAATCTGGGCCTATAGCAGCGTTACAGACATCCACCAGTTTCAGAGATCCGCAGAGCTTGCCGGGCTATTATTGAAGGGGTCGCATGAAAGTACTTCTGGTGTTATGAACAGCCGCCAAAGGGAAATATTAAAAAAACTGCAAAAGAAATTTCTGGAAGAACCTGTATTTACTGATGACCCTTCTATACCAGGCGAGACTGCTATTCCCGAAAAATCTTTTTTTGAAATAGTGAGCGAACCGATGATAGTTCTGAATGATTCTGGCTTGCAACTCAGGTCAGCAGGATATTTTGAATGGAGCCAGATTGACAATGAGCATATTGCTAAAATATCGCTCAACAGATCTTACGGGAAAGAGGGTACAAACATCGAGATAAAGATTTTTTTCGTCTTTAACTCCCCGACTCAACATTTTGAAATACCTCTTTCCTCACTAAAAATCACTACATGGCAACTTGATCTGCTCCTTTATATTTACAGAGGGCGATTTATGCAGAAGCAAACAGGCGATTGAGCCATTATTTACTCAAACAATTGAGCCATTAAGCCATTGAGAAATTAATCCATTACACATTCACCTTCAGAACCTCAAGCCCCTTCTGCGCAGCTACCTGCCCGGCCTCTTTTTTATTATACCCCGATCCCTGTGCTACAAGTTCGTTATTGAGCATAATGCCGATGGTAAATAACCGCCTGGTGCCTTCTGTTTTTTCCTCCAGCGTTTCGAAGGTGAGTTCATGATTGTTTCGCTGTGCCCAGCTTAGCAACTGGTTTTTGTAGTTGGTATCTGTGCTCTCCATAGTATCCAGGTCTATGTAAGGTCTTATGAGCTGGTTGAGAATAAACTTACGTGTTTTTATAAATCCCTGGTCCAGGTACACTGCACCTATCAATGCTTCCAGCGCATTGCCGAAGATATGGCTGCGGCTCAGTCCGCGGTCGTTCTGGTTGTATTGCACCAGTTTATTCAATCCCATCCGTAGCGCCACATTATTCATAGTCTCCCGCCGCACTATTTTAGACCTTAGTTCGGTAAGGTAGCCTTCAGGCTGGTAGGGATATTTCTTAAACAGGTATTCGGCAACAATTGCGCCCAGAATGGCATCGCCCAGAAACTCCAGCCGTTCATTGCTGTCGGTGGCGTCATCGGGTTTCGACCGGTGCATGAACGCAAGGTTGTAATACTCTATGTGCTTAGGCGTGAACCCTAAAAGATGTTCTAATTGCAGTATTAGCTGCTGTTGGGAGGATGATTTTTTAAAGATGCGATTGATAAGGCGCCTCAAAATTAATCAGAGGGTTTTTTGAAAATAACAGAAGCATTATGGCCCCCGAAACCAAAAGTATTGCTCAGGGCAGCATTTACAATCCGCTTCTGTGCAGTGTGGAATGTGAAATTCAACCTTGGATCAAATGTCGGATCATCTGTAAAATGGTTGATTGTAGGCGGTATTATGTCGTGAACTGTAGCAAGTATACCAGCTATAGCCTCAATAGCTCCGGCCGCACCCAGCAGATGACCTGTCATGGATTTGGTAGAACTGATATTTACATTATAGGCATGCTCACCAAAAACACGCTGAATGGCGGTTATCTCACTGATATCGCCAAGCGGTGTAGAAGTACCATGAACGTTGATGTAGTCAATATCTTCTGGTTTCATACCGGCATCAGCCAATGCATTCTTCATTACATTATAGGCTCCCAAACCTTCGGGATGTGGAGCAGTAAGGTGATACGCATCAGCGCTCAGCCCGCCACCTGCCACTTCAGCAATGATAGTTGCACCCCGGCGCTTTGCATGTTCATATTCTTCAAGTACCAAAGCACCTGCACCTTCGCCCAATACAAAACCATCGCGGTTAAGATCAAACGGGCGGCTTGCAGTTTTGGGGTCATCATTCCTTTCAGAAAGCGCCTTCATTGCATTAAAGCCACCAATCCCTGCTTCAGTAACCACCGCCTCAGAGCCCCCGCAAATAAATGCATCAGCCTTACCAAGGCGGATATAATTCAATGCGTCTATTATAGAATTGGTTGATGATGCGCAAGCGCTTACTGTAGAGAAATTAGGCCCACGGAAACCATACTTCATAGATATATGCCCTGAAGCAATATCCAGTATAAGTTTTGGGATGAAGAAAGGATTAAACCTTGGGGTACCATCACCTTTACAGTAATTTTTCATCTCTTCGATGAAAGTGATCATTCCGCCGATACCTGAACCCCAGATAACGCCTACGCGGTCATGGTCAATACCTTCTTCTGTTAGCCTTGCTGCTTTAACCGCCTCATCGGCAGCCACAAGTGCTATCTGTGAAAAACGGTCAAGTTTGCGCGCCTCCTTGCGCTCAAAATAATCTTCAGGATTGAAGTCTTTGAGTTCGCAGGCAAACTTTGTCTTAAACTTGGTTACATCAAATTGCTTAATGAAGTCCGCGCCCGAAACGCCATTAACCAAACCATCCCAATACGCGGGTATGCCGATGCCTAATGGCGTTACGGCGCCGAGACCCGTAACAACAACTCTTTTTAACGTTAAGTTCATTGAACGATTTTCCAGGTACAGTGTTTTTTTAGCAGATTACTTTACGTGTTCTTCCAGATAAGAAATAGCCTGGCCAACAGTTGTGATGGTTTCAGCTTGTTCGTCCGGAATAGAAATGTTGAATTCCTTTTCAAATTCCATGATCAGTTCTACCGTATCTAATGAGTCAGCACCAAGGTCATTGGTAAAACTCGCTTCTGGTGTAACTTCTGCTTCGTCAACACCCAATTTGTCCACGATAATTTTCTTAACGCGATTTGCAATTTCAGACATAAATAATGCGTTTAATTTTTTTATGGTGCAAAAATATACTTTTTGGGAGAATGATAAAGGATTATTTTATTTAGTTTTCAATTTTTGCTGGCACAATTTATAAATAATTTATTAAAATGCATAAATCTCCTGCATTATTACGGTACACAAGCCCTGCAAATAATTATAACTTTGAATATTACAGGTGCAATTCTGTACTATTTTTACAGGTAAAATTTATCCGGTTTTCTGAATCATTCAATGCCTGGCCTATATTCAGCCAACTTTAAATATCATAATACAATAAATAAAATGAGTGTAAATAAAACCATTACTATAGCAGGCAAGAGCGGTCATCCACTTACTGTAAACCGCCTTGGATATGGCACTATACGCCTTACGGGTGAGGGTATTTATGGCGAACCGCCCCGCAGGCAGGAGGCGCTTGATATTCTGAAACATGCAGTGAACCATGGCGTCAACTTCCTGGATACTGCCGATTATTATGGTGATGATGTAACCAACAGGCTGATAGCAGAATCTATATATCCATACCCGGCTGGCCTGGTAATCTGCACCAAGGTGGGTGGCGCAAGGAAACCAGATAAAAGCTGGATACCTTTTCATAAACCCGAAAACCTGCGCAGTAGTATCGACAACAATCTGCGCACACTGAAATTGGACCATATAACACTGGTACACTTCAGGGTAATAGGAGGTAGCATGGATTCATTTAAGGAATCGATGGAAACCATGTTTGCCATGCAGCAGGAAGGCAAGATCCTGCATGTGGGTGTAAGTAACGTAAGTCCGGAAGAGTTGAGTACCGCCATGAGCATGGGCCCCATAGCCACCGTAGAAAATATGTATGGCCACGGCCAAAGGACTAATCTCAATATGGGCCATTTTGAATCGAGGGGCGGAGCTGAGGTACTTGCTATCTGTGAGGAAAATGAAATACCCATGATACCCTATTTCTCCCTGCTTAACTCACTGAATAAAAAAGACCACAGAATAACGGAGATTGCCAAAAAACACAATGCCAGCGAGGCACAAATAGATATCGCATGGCTGCTGCACAAATCCCCCTGGATATTGCCAATTCCCGGTACTTCTCAAATGAAGCACCTGATTGAAAATCTGGGAGCGACAGATGTGCAGTTGACAGTGGAGGATATGGAATATCTGGAATAGCAAATAACTATTAATGAGCTATTAGTTCAGGGAGCTCACTTATTTTTAGTGTTTTTGATCAACTCCCATTTTTCAATAATCTTAGACAACTCTTCATTGGCCTGCTTTACTGCTCCTTTGCATTGAGTTGTTGGCGCTATATCAGCCGACTGAAGTAAACCTATTAACCCTGATAATTCATTATGAATTGCAGTTAAACTCTTGAGTCCGGATTCTTTTGTGGGCCTGAGTAACTCATTTATCTGTTTCAGAAGTGTATTTGTAGCAGACGATCCTGCTATATCACTATCTGTCAGCTTTTGTTTTAAGTGTGCCATTTCATTTAAGGTTTCTGTACACTTTACCTGGTTTTCATAACACTGATAAGACAAATCATGCTGTAGTTGCAAATCCTTTCTGCTGGTCTTTACCCTCGGGTCCATTCTTACTTTCAGATTCTTTTTATAAACCTGCCCGTTCACCGTCAGCCTTACAGTGTATATACCCGGCATAACCCATGGCGAAGTATAGGCTGGTGGCGTATCTTCATAAATGGCCGCCATAGAAAAAGATAGCGGCCCGGGTATGGGCTGGTAATGCATATCCCACATAAACCGATGGCTGCCTGCCTCGCCAGATAGTATCTGTTGCGGCCTAACCCAGTAGGCAGGAATATTAAACTCAGGTAATGGCAGAAGCGTATCTTTTGAACTATATTTTCTGACCACTTTACCTTCTTCATTCATAATCTCCAGAGTTACCTCACCCTTTGCTCTTTCTGTAAGGTAGTAATCTATTATAGCGCCATCGGGTGGGTTTTTTCCGGTAGGTTCATCAGGTGGGAGCGGGGTATCGGTGTTCATGTTCCATCTTACTCTGGTAGCGGTTTCGGGCTGGTAAAGGATTACTTTTTGCTTGGCTTTTCCATCTGCTATTTCTCTCAGTTGCATAATATCGTCAAGTATCCAGAATGATCGGCCATGGGTAGCAACTGCAATATCATCGTCCTTTATACACAGGTCGCGTATTGATGTAGCTGGCATATTCAGCCTTAATGATTGCCAGTGATCACCATTGTCAAATGACACATAGGCGGCTCTTTCTGATCCTGTAAAAAGCAGCCCAGGTGTTTTCGGGTCTTCCTTAACAGTGTTTATGGGCTCATCGGGCAGGCCGCTTACAATTTCCTGCCAGGTTTTGCCTCCATCTTTTGTACGGTAAATATGGGGGTGCAGGTCATCAAGTCTAATCCGGTTCACCGCTGCATAGGCAGTGCGTTTATCGGTATGGCTGGCTTCCATCATTGATATTTTGCTCCATGAGGTGAGGCTAGGAGGGGTTATATTGTTCCAGTCTTTACCGCCGTTATTGGTCACCCACATCAGGCCATCATCTGTTCCGGCCCATATAAGGTTGCTATCCAGGAGAGACAAAGCGAGTGTGTAGATTACTCCCCGTTGCGGCATGGTTTTCATGTCCTCCTTTTTGTATACGCCAATGCAATCTGCCACATCATAAGATTTCCGGGTAAGGTCGGGGCTGATTACCTTCCATGAGTCACCTTTATTGTAAGATTTGAAGATCACATTCCCGGCATAAAACAGTGTCCTATTATCCACAGGCGAGAACACCATAGGAGCAGTACGTATAAACCTGTACTTACCTGAATGAATGGCTTCAGGCGATATGTTTACTACCTGTCCGTTGCGTTTATCATAGCGGCTAATTTTTCCGCCTATAATAATATTCGGGTCCAGAGGGTCGGCTACCACATAGCCATATTCCTCAGCGCTCACCGGGTGCCAGTCTCTGAAAGTAATAGCGCCGTCATTCCCCCGGGAGGCAATGCCCACCGAGCCGCTTTCCTGCTGGCCGCTGTAAAGGTTGTAAGGGAATGCATTATCGGCGCTCACATGGTATAGCTGCGCTGTAGGCTGATTATACCAGCTGCTCCAGGTTTTGCCGCCGTTCACTGTTATTCCTGCCCCCTGGTCGCTGGCAAGTAGTATCACATCAGTATTTTCGGGGTTGATCCACAATCTGTGATAATCATCACCGCCAGGCGCGCCTTTCCATCCTGCCCATGTTTTGCCTCCATCTTCCGATTTCCATACCACTACATTGGCATCATAAACAATATCTTCATTTTTCGGGTCCACTTTCACTTCAGCAAAATCATCACCCCTGTCCCAGAGGCGCATATCATCGCTCAGTTTGCGCCACGATTCACCGCCATTATCGCTCCGGTAAAAGCCGCCACTGCCAGCCTTGGCGCTCACTACTGCATACATCCGGTTGTGGTCAGATGGGGCAATGCAAAAACCTATTCGTCCCAGCCCGCTGTCAGTTGTGGGTAATCCTTTTTTCAATTGCCGCCAGGTATCGCCACCATCGGTCGATTTGTACAGGCCGCTGTTCTTGCCCCACCATTCTCCATTCTCCCAGGGTGCAAGGCGGGAGGCATACATATCGGCATATACTATTTTAGGGTCTTTGGGGTCAATGGTAACCTGTATAGCGCCGGTGTTCTCATCTATGTACAATACTTTCTCCCAGTTTTTGCCGCCATCTCTCGACCTGAATACACCCCTCTCTTTATTAGGACCATAAGGATGCCCCAGCACAGCAGCAAATACCCGGTTTTCATTCTTCTGGTCTATGGCCAGGCCACCTATCTGCAGGCCATCGCGCAGACAAAGGTGTGCCCATGTTTTGCCTGCATCAGTCGATTTATAAATACCATCGCCCACACTCAGATCCGGGCGCTGAATACCCTCTCCACTGGCCACATACACCGTATTAGGATTAGAAGGCGCCACAGCCACATCCCCTATTGAACCTGTGGGCTGATCATCAAAAATGGGGTCCCAGGTGCGACCATAATCTGTGGTTTTCCATACGCCACCGTTATTTACGCCCATGTAAAATACATTGGGCTGTTGTCTGCTGCCCGATGCCCCCACTGTGCGCCCGCCCCTGAACGGGCCAACATTGCGCCACTTCATGCAATTGAACATTGCAGGATTTACCACCTGGGCAAATGAAACATTTGCCGTAAGCAGCATAACCATAACCCACAGGAGGGCAAACCTTCTGATTAAAAAAACCATTAATAAATCTCAATTAATCAATACAATATTCGGGAGGTAGCTGGTACAAACCCAATTACAACTCCCATAAATAAGCAGGCAAATTCCCAAAACAAAATTACGCTCTGTGATTATCGGGCCGCCAGTTTTTTATCGCTTTCTTGATATCATCACCACTCATATTTTTTTCTGTAGCCTGCTGTGCCAATGATACCATTTCATCGTCGGCTGCAAAACGCAAGGCAATAATCTGGCTCATCGTTATGCGACGGTCTATTGCCTTACCGGTAAGAATATAATATCTAAGGCTTTCTTCTGCCCTTATAGCCCTGTCCTGGGCCTTGAGTGCGAATTGCCGGCAATACCAGAACAACATGAGCAAAATAATACTCACTGTAAGCGGCATAATAAAATAATAAACCAGGTGGGTAAACTTATGATGACTGAGTAGCAGTACCTTAACAATCTGGATGAGCCGGTAAATTAATAACAGCAGTATCAATGAGCCGGTAAAAAGATGAAAGGCAGGTACATACCTTCTGTGGTTTGAATAATTTTGTTGTTCCATGAGTTTTTTTTGTGAATTTACTATTTTATTGCTTAGCCCGATAGCTCAGGTCTAAAATTAATCAACAATTGCAGAGCCATTTGTCAGGATTAAAAAAGCCTCTGCTTTAAAAAAACAGAGGCTCATGTTAATATGAAATTATTCAATGATTATGAAACGTTACTCCGTAATAATCAATTTTGTGGTATAGCTTTTCTGCGCAGTAGCTGCAGTTACAAAATAAACACCCGGGGCCAGGTTTAATACCAGCTCTGCATCTTTATTAGTGGTTATTCTGAATTCCTTTACACGTTCGCCTACCACATTATTAATAACTACATCTGCGCTTTCACTAATATCAGACAGGAATGAAATCGTAAACCTTCCGGGGTTCGGATTCGGATACAAATAGAAGCCTGTATTGTTGCGGGATAGCGGGTTGACTCCAACATTGCATCCATTTACTATTATCGGATATCTTGCAATTGCAGTTCCACAACTGTTGGTAACAGAATAAGTAACTGTATCCAGGCCCATATTGACAGCTGTTACAGTTCCTCCGGTTACAGTTACATTGGATGATGCACTGCCCCATGTGCCAGTGCCACCAGATGAAGTGTCGGTAAGCGATAGAGTGGAATCGAGACAAAGAACAGAGGATGCTCCGGTTATTGTACCTGCATCAGGTGCAGGGTTTACAGTAACAATCTTTGTCGCTACAGAATCGCCGCACAAATTGTTTACATCATAGCTTATAACAGCTGTTCCTCCTGCTATACCCGAAACATTCCCTGAGCCATCAACTGTAGCTACAGCAGGATCTGAAGAGATCCAGGTACCGGTTGTAGCCGGATCAGATAATGTAATAGCGGCAGTGGCACAAACTGTACCAGGACCGGTAATAGTACCTGGTGAAGCCAGGGTATTTACAGTAACGGTGAGTGTGGTATACTCGGTATCGCAAGTGCCTGCAAGCATATACGTAATTGTAGCACTGCCTGCACTTATCGGGTTTACGTTTCCGCTAAAATCTACAGACGCTACAGATGGGTCGCTGCTGCTCCAGGAGCCACCAGGATAAGTGTCTGAGAAAGGTATGGTAACTCCACGGCATAAATTCGCCATACCTGAAATAGAAGCATCAAGGAAATTAACCACTTTGCGGATACGGTAATTGGTATACTCCCCTATATACAGATGATGAGCGGGGTCAATAGCTATACAATTTGGATTGACATGGGCATTTAAAGCAAGCATGCCGTCACCTGAATAGGTAGGGTATCCTATTCCTGCCACCCTTGTAATTGTACCATTGCTGACATTTATTTTCCTTACCGTAGACCATGCATATTCACCCACATAAACGTTGCCTGCGGCATCTGTACTCAAAGAGCTTGGTATCATGCCCGCATTTGTTGCTTGCCCGTTATCGCCAAAATACCCCCCCAGACCATTACCCGCTACAGTACTGATAATGCCTGATGAATTTACTTTTCTTACTCTTCGGTTTGCATTGTCTGCTATATATACATTGCCAAAATGATCAGCCGCAACACCGGTTGGCGTATCCAGTTGGGCAAGGGTAGCAAGCCCGCCATCGCCACTGAAACCACTTACAGATGTACCTGCAAATGGGGTTACTGTACCTGAAGGATCAATTTTCCACACCCTTGCATTTCTTTCATCAGTAACATATACATTTCCTGAAGGGTCAATACTTAATTCTCTTGGATTGGATGATGGAATGTTGGCAAATAATGTAATAATCCCCGAGCCATTTACTTTTCGGATATTGCCGTTAGGATATTCACCAATATATATATTTCCTGCTGCATCACAGGCTATGCCTGAAGGACCATACAGGCTTGCAGATACCGCCGGGCCACCATCACCTGCCGACCAGGCAGGCGAACCATAATAACCTGCGAACAATGAAATAACGCCGCTCGCATCTACCTTACGAACTACGCTATTTGTGCCATCTACGAAATACATATTCCCTGCACCATCAAAAGTAATACCCCAAATATCTGTAATCTGCGCATCGGTTGCCAGGCCTCCATCACCAAATGAACCTGAAATACCCTCTCCTGCTACTGTGGCTATTAAATTATGGTATTCATCCATGTATCCTACCGTTACTGATACTGTTGCAGAAGTTGTAGCACATGCATTGGATACGGTATAGGTAATAGTATAAGTACCATTCCATACCCCTGTAATTTTTCCGGTCAGGGTATCTATATAAGCGCCAAGTGTATCACTGGTGTGCCATATTCCGCCCGGAGATGCTCCTGTAAGTGTTATGGTATTGCCTTCACATACACTTATTGGTCCGGTTATGGGTCCTGCAGAGGCTGTTACACTCACAGTTACAGGCAGAGTTACCCTGGCTGCGCAGGATGCATTGGTGGTGGTATAAGTAATAATTGACGTTCCGGCGGCAACTCCGTGAACGCTACCTGAGGAACTGCCTACTGTTGCCACTGCAGGGGTGCCACTGGTCCATGTGCCACCAGGTACAGCATCGGTATAGGGTGTGGTTGTTCCTACACATATACCCGTTAATCCGGTTATGGCGCCAATAGCAGGTAAGGCATTCACTGTTACTGTTTTTGACGCTGCCACAGTACTGCATACATTTGTTTTAGTATAACTGATAACTGCTGTTCCGGCCGATACACCCGTCACAATACCGCCTGTACCCACCGTTGCAATACCGGGGCTTACACTGCTCCAGGTGCCGCCTGTTGCTGTTTCTGTAAGTGTGGTAGTACTGCCCTGGCAGAAAGAAGTAGTGCCCCCTGTAATAGCATTTACAGTAGGCGTCACTACATTGGTAACTGCTGAGGTTGCATATAGGGTGCCGCAGGTACCTGTATAAGAATAGGAAATAACTGCTGAGCCCGCTGCTACTGATGATACAAGACCACTGCCGCTTACAGTTGCTGTAGCAGGTGCACTGCTGATCCAGGAGCCGCCTGCCGGGCTGCCCGAAAATGTATGGGTAGTTCCAACACAAAAAGTATCTGGACCGGTTGGTGATATTGTTGGTGTAGAGCCAGAGAGCGTTCCCTCAATATCAACGGTAAATGGAGTATGTGTCGCTACCACTGTCTGTGAACAGGATGGGCTGCTTGTAACCCATTGGCTGGCACGAAGCTGAATTGGCAGCGTATAAGATGAGCAGCTGAATGCTGGTGCACATCCTGTTGAGCTCCAGCTGGCATACAAACCAAAAGACCAGAAGGATACAGTCGTCATAGCGCAAACTGCACCGGTTATCAAGCCGGTACCAGTCCAGCTTGAGCAACGCATAGGTGACGACTCGCACATACCATTAATGGCAAAAGATGGATTAACCTGTATATTCATTGCACCGGTTATTGCAGTATAGGAATAGGTAAGTACAATATCAGAAATTGTAGCTGCGGCCGGTATTGAAACATAGTTTGTGGTTTCACAATAGGACGTACCTGATACAGAGTAAGTAAAACCGCTTGGCGCGGATGTTCCAATTACGAGCGGGTCTATAATGATTGGATAAGATGTACCAGCTTTATTTAATAATGAACCAGGCACTATGATATCCAAAGAGTTATTATTTTGTGTTACATAGTTAAGATCTGAAGTAGTGGCTTTCCGATCATTCTGTTCAAAAGCAATTGCCTTCTGTGTCTGGTAAACCGGATTACCTGCATTGTCTGATAAAGTAATTGATCCTGCAAATGGCTGACTGCCATTAGTTTCAATACTAAGCCCGCTGCCAGGTTGTATATGGTCGCGGATTATCAGCTGGCCACCGGCATAAGTTGGCATTGCATGATTTACAACGAAGTCGGTATTGACACTGTTATATCCGATGGCTATCTGCATATCTATTCCCGGCCATATATTATTCACCTGCATTCCATCATCTCCTCTTATGAAATTGTTCCAGTTGGCCTTGCCCAAAGAAGTTTCAGCGCCATCGGGTTGTATATAGATAAGCTCGAGGTTACGGTTATAAGTAAAATTACCTGCATCAGACGACAAGGTCAGGCTCCCTTCATGAGTGTCAACCGATACATTGATGCTTCGGCCTACAGTTGCATAAACTCCAGCCTTTGACGAAGATGGTTCCAGGTGGTTATTGATACTGCGCCATTTGCCATTCGCATCTTTATAATGTATAGGGCTGCTGCCGGATTGCAGGTAAAAGTGATTGGACTGCGTTCCTTCTTTCACAAAATACTTTTGGGTCTCAGTACGTTTATTCAGCAATTCATAACAACTGGTACAGGGCGCATCCGGATATAGTACCCCGAGTTCAGGGTCATTTTCATATCCTTTGTTGTTTTGGGCTACCTCCGGGTTACGGTTAAAAGAAACCTGAGAAAAGGAACTGTAATTATTTTCCGTTTTTTCTGACGATCCGGGTTGCCGCATACCTGGGTGTTTCGGTATTGATGGCCGGGTGATAGCTACATCTGAAGAACCGGATACAGTTTTATCTGTTCTTAGCCATGCAGAAGAATTCCCTGGCGCCATTATTGCAGAGCAGGCCTGGATTGGAAGAACAGGGTTACTCTGCTGAGCCCATGACTGGACAGTACATAAAGCAATTGCAATTGCACTTAGGATAATTACAGGTTTTTTCATTAACATAATTTTTATGTGAAAAGTTATTTTCAGGACCAAAATTAAAGCAGAGCACCCAATAAATAAAATAAATCTTACATTGTTTATTCGGTCTAATACCTTACTAAGGACCTTTTACTAATTGGTATTTTGACAGTGCAACTTAACTGCTGATTTATTTTTGTATAACTATTTCGCCGGATAATGTAGTTTTGTACTGCATCCTGTTTTATTCTGATTTTCCATGCGCACTTTTTGTTTTTTGTTTTTTGTTTTTTGTTTTTTGATTAGTGGTTGCCTCCCTGCGCCCTATTTTCAGAAGGAGGCTTCCATACCTCAGTATGCCTGGGCTTATAATTATAAACCTGCCTTTACTTTCGATATCACAGATACCACTGCTATATACCAGTCTTATTTTCTCATCCGCCATACCCAATCTTACCCATACTGCAATATATGGATGTGGGTATACGTAAAAACTCCCGGTGACTCTATCCCTAAAAAAGAAAGAGTGAATATTACACTTGCTGAAAACAGCGGAAAATGGCTGGGCCGGGGTATGGGCGAAATCTATGAGCAACGTATGAAGGTTGATTTCAGCGACTCCATCAGGTTTCATAAGGCAGGTACCTATACTGTATCTATGGAGCAGAATATGCGTATCAACCCGCTGCCTGAGGTACTGAATGTGGGCTTCAGATTGGAGAAGAAGGGCTAGCGGCATATGGTCTTGAAATATAAAGTCTTCCATCAATGGCTGGTTCCAGAAAAATCAGCAAATTCTGCAATTGCTGGTTTTGAAGTTATTTCTATTTGTTAATAATGTTTTATTACCTGCAACTTTTGCCTATATCTCAGTATCTTGCCCTGGTATGTTTTCCAGATTTTTTAAGCGGGGCAAAAAGGAAGAAGATGAATACGGAAGTCAGGTAATTCCAGCTAATGCCAACTGGGGTTTCCTGGGTGCCGACATGCATTCGCACCTCGTACCAGGAATAGACGACGGGGCCAAAACAATGCAGGAATCGATAACCCTTGTCCGTAACCTTGCAGATATGGGTTTCAAAACCATCATTACTACCCCGCACACAATGATTGATTTTTACCCCAATACCACACAGTCTATACAAAACGGGCTTAATGACCTGCAACACGCTGTTAATGAACAAAAGATTCCGGTTTCAATAAAAGCAGCTTCTGAATATTATATTGATGAGCATTTCATTCAGCTGATCGATACTACGCCATTGCTCACTATTTATAATAATGAGGTACTGGTAGAATTTTCCATGCTTTATGAGCCACCTATGCTGTTTGATGTTATTTACAAAATGCAGGTGGCAGGATACAAACCGGTTATTGCCCATCCCGAGCGGTACCTGTTCTTTCATAAGCAATTCCGTAAATACAGTGAATTAAAGGACCGGGGATGCCTGCTGCAGCTTAATATGCTCTCAGTATGCGGGTATTATGGCCGTAATATAAAGGCTATTGCTGATGAACTTTTATCGAAAAACCTGTATGATTACTGCGGCAGTGATATGCATCACGAAAAACATGCTGCGGCTCTCAAGGCTATGGCTGGCACCAAAGATTACCATATCTTTGCAAACTATCCTTTTTTAAATCCAAGATTGTGTTTTTAAGTTGCAGGAAACCTGAATAATAGTGCTGTACCTAAGAACATGTAAAAGTAAATTTTACTCAATAATATTATTATTTGTATTAATTGTTTTTTAGGTTTCATGGAACAATCAAAATATTATATTTCAGTTATAGGGCTCGGTTATGTTGGCTTGCCGCTGGCTGTGGAGTTCAGCAAGTATTTTCCGGTTATTGGTTTTGATATCAATTCAAAAAGGATAAAGGAACTGCATAATGGCCATGATTCCACCCTGGAGGTAGACGATGATCTGATGGCAAAAGTTATCATGAATCATGCACCTACTTTTGGCGAAATTGGCTTGTATTGCACAGATAATATGCAGCATCTGGGCAATTGCACTGTTTTCATAATTACTGTTCCTACCCCGGTTGACAAAAATAACAGGCCTGACCTTACCCCTCTTTATAAGGCAAGTGAAACTGTAGGCAAAGCACTGAAAAAAGGCGATATTGTAGTTTATGAATCAACCGTGTATCCGGGTGTTACAGAAGATGAATGCGTGCCTGTATTGGCACGGTTTTCGGGGCTTAAGTTTAATGAAGATTTTTTCTGTGGCTATTCACCCGAAAGGATCAACCCGGGTGATAAGTTGCATACTGTATCGAAAATTAAAAAAATAACTTCTGGTTCTACACCTGAAACCGCTGATAAAGTAGATGAATTGTATCGTTCGGTAATTACCGCCGGAACACACAAAGCGCCTAGCATTAAAGTTGCAGAGGCAGCTAAGGTTATTGAAAACTCTCAAAGGGATATCAATATTGCATTTGTAAATGAACTGGCGAAGATTTTTAACAGGTTGGGTATAGATACCCATGATGTGCTGGAAGCATCTGCAACTAAATGGAATTTCCTTCCATTTAAACCCGGTTTAGTAGGCGGACATTGTATTGGGGTCGACCCTTACTACCTGGCACAGAAAGCGCAGGAGTCGGGTTACCACCCTGAAATCATACTGGCCGGTCGCCGGCTGAATGATGGTATGGGCGAATATATTGCAGGTGAAGTAGTGAAACTCATGATAAAAAATGATGTCGCAGTAAAAGGTGCTGATATTCTGATACTTGGAATTACATTTAAAGAAAACTGCCCGGATGTACGAAATACCAGGGTGGTTGATATCATAAGTGAACTCAAATCCTATGGAGTGAATGTAACCATTTACGACCCATGGGCAAAACCTGAAGATGTAAAACACGAATATAGTATTGATATTATTTCTTCGCTTCCTGAAGGAAAACTTTTTGATTCACTTGTATTAGCAGTTGCCCACAGAGAATTTTTAACTGCCGACTGGAAAAAAATGGTAAAAAAGAATGGAATAGTATATGATGTTAAGGGTTGTCTTGAAAAAGGAATGATCAGCGCAAGGCTATAATACTTCATTTCTTATTTATATTGGTTGGTTGCAGGTCAAGCACTCTGTTTCACTTTATTTTCTACTGGTTTTAAACTAATTTTGATAAAATTTTAAAAAATGTCTGAATACTATAATAGAAGTTATACAGGTTTTCTGCTATTACTAATGCTGACCGCCAGTATGATATTCAATTCCTGCGTATCAATAAAGAAATATGTTTATTTTAAGGATTTGCCCGATACTTCTTCAAAAAATATTGTTATTGAGCCGATTACACCATATGTAGATCCTAAAATAGAACCTGCTGATATATTATCAATCACTGTTCAGCCAATGCTCAAAAATCTTGTTTCAGGTAATGATAATAATCAGGATGGTGGTAATACTGCCAAAATTGGGGGGCAGGCAAATCTTTTCCCGGTTGACAAAAATGGCTATATTGAGTATTCCCTGATAGGAAGACTAAAGGTTGCTGGTCTTTCGACAAGTGAAGCACGGGAACTTATTCGCGAAAAATCTTTGTATTATTATAAAGATCCGGTAGTAAATGTACGCATAACTAATTTTCAAATAACTATTTTGGGTGACGTTAATAAACCCGGGAGATATACTTCTGAAAGTGAAAAAATGTCAATTGTGGATGCTATTGCTGAATCTGGTGATTTGCTTACTTCAGCAAAACGGGACAATATATTATTAATCAGATCTGAGGCAGATCAGAAAATTTATTCACGGTTTGATCTTACCAACACAAAAATATTTAATAACCCCTATTATTATCTTAAACAGCATGACATAATTTACGTAGAACCCAACAAATATAAGGTTCAGGGTAGCGACCAGAGTTTCATCCGCAATTTGGGAATATTATCGTCACTAATTTCTATAGCGTCATTGTTATTGGTTTACAAAAGCATTAAATAATTACTGAATGGAAAATGTTACTCCAAAAAATCCCGGAGAAATAGAAAAACCAAAGTCTGAAGAAATAAGTTCATTTAATTTAAAATGGCTGGTATCCACAATTCTGGCTATCTGGCCATGGCTGCTTGGCAGTTTGATTATTTCTTTAATTGTAGGTAATTTATATTTAAGGTATGCAACTCCTGTATTCAGATCAACTGCTGAATTACTGATCATTGACTCGAAAAAAGGAACCGGCCAGGGTGAAGATGTATTAAAAGTTATTGGACTTAGTAATACTTCTATTAATATTGAAAATGAAATTGAATTGTTGAGGAGCCGCACTACAATGAGCAAAGTGGTTAAACGCCTGCATCTCAACATTTTCTATTCAATTGTCGGCCGATTTAAAACTACTGATATATACGCTAATAAACCGTTTGAATTCATTATTGCCGATACCGCTGATGGCTATTTTAACTGTAAAGTTGATAACCTGACTAACAATGGATTCAGGCTGGTAGACCAAAAGGGTAAAGTAGTTAATGGCAAATGGGGTGATACACTCAACCTTGAATCTTTTGGTAATGTAATATTAAAAAAAGGTTTTGCAGGGGTGCCACCCAAGCTACAATTTACAGTAGCGGTAAGCCCGGTTATTGAAGTTGCCAAAAATTATATGTATTCCGTCGATGTTATCCTTCCCTCAAAGGCTGGCAGTTTTATTACACTTTCGATGCAGGATAATATACCTGAGCGGTCCATTGAAATTATCAATGAACTGATGAATATCTATATGGGCAATAATGTTGATAGTAAAAACCGAATGTGGGACAGCACTATTAGCTTTATTAAACAAAGACTCGATACCGTGCTTGAAAAATTGAACACTGTGGAAAGTAACATTCTTCTCTATAAGCAAAAGCATAAAATTGCTGATATGAGTGCCCAGTCTTCCCACCTCATCAGTGCCGATGCATCGACTGAAGAAAAATTGCAGAATGCTGATATGGATATGGAGATAATGAGAGCTGTCAGCCAATCACTGATAAACAATACTGATGATAAGCCAATTACATTACCCGCATCACTTATGGCAAATGCGGGTCTGGCTGAACTGATCAACAAATTAAATGCCCTGCAGAACACTATTGATAATGACCTGATTTCCCTGACTGAAAACAACCCTATTATCCTGACTTTAAAGGAGCAGAAAAAGAAGATGAAAAGGGATATCATCCAGTCTCTTGTAGCTACTGAAAAAGAAATTGAAGCAAAGAATAAAAAAATTAAAGAGCAACTCGGAGTGATTAGTGGTGGAATCAGGCAGGTGCCTTTGGTGGAAAAAGATTATATGGATTACAACCGCCTGATGAAAATTCATGAGGAGATGTATATTTTTCTGTTGAAAAAACTCGAAGAAACACTCATACAGCGTGCTGCCACTGTTCCGGATGCTGCTATTATCGACCCGGCAATAACGATGGGGGCAGTCGCTCCAAATCATTCCAGGGCATTTATGATGTCTGTTATTTTCGGTCTTGCAATTCCATTTGGCATTATTCTCCTGCGCAGGGGGTTGAACATTAAAATTATCAGTAAGAGCGATATTACTAAAGTAACCACCATCCCTGTTATTGGTGAAATAGGTAATAGTTTTGACAGTGAAGCGATTGCCGTTAAGAAAAACAGCAGAACAATTATTGCCGAGCAATTCAGGGCTTTGCGTACCAATCTGCAATATATGCTTACCGACAAGAATGATAAGGTAATAATGATTACTTCAAGTATGAGTGGTGAGGGTAAATCCTTTATTGCAGTTAATCTGTCGCTTACATTGGCTATGGCTGGTAAAAAAGTGGTTTTGATGGAACTTGACCTGAGAAAACCAAAAATTTCCAAAACCCTGAATCTTGATAACAGTATTGGTTTTTCCAGTTATTCAATTGGCAAGGCTACTTATGAAGATCTGATTGTGCCATCCGGGCTTGAAAACAATTTATTTATTATCCCATCCGGCCCTGTTCCTCCAAATCCGGCTGAACTGATTCTGCTTCAAAAAACAGAAGATTTGTTTAAAAGGCTGAAGGAAGAATTTGATTATATAATTGTTGATACATCCCCTGTTGGACTGGTAACAGATGCCCAACTCATTAATAGATATGCTGATATATCTCTTTACATTGTCAGGCAGGGTTATACCTACAAGCAACAGTTAAATATACCAAATGAACTGTTTTACAGCGGCAAAATTAAACGCATGAGCTTTATTGTAAATGATGTTGTTGCTAATCGTGGATTTGCTTATGGCTATGGGTATGACGAAGGATACGGGTACAGTAATGGCTATGGGTATGGGTACGGTTATGGATACGGTTATGGTAATAGTTCCTATGGCAATGGTTATTATGTAGACGCTAAAAAGAAAGGAATCGCAAGCTGGTTTAAAGCCAGCAAGAAGAGTAAGTAAACAAATTATTGCTATAACAGATTCCCCCGAAGCAGAAGGTAACTATGTCTGATCAAACTTTAAATAATGATAAGTGGGATATTAATATTTCATCTGGCCGTGGCTATATGGATATTAATGCAAAGGAAATCTGGCGTTACCGTGACCTACTAATGATGTTCGTTAAGAAAGACATCATAACTGTTTATAAGCAAACCATACTCGGCCCCATTTGGTTTGTAGTACAGCCCATTCTTACATCCTTCATGTTCCTCTTTATATTCTCGGGTATCGCCAAAATTCCTACTGGGGAAGGTATACCGCCGTTACTTTTTTATATGGCTGGAACCATTTTATGGAATTACTTTGCTGACACACTCAATGTTACTTCCAAAACATTTACAGAAAATGCATCAATTTTCGGTAAGGTGTATTTTCCCAGAATTTTACTGCCACTCTCCAAGGTGGTATCCGGCCTAATAAAATTCTTGATTCAATTTGCTTTGTTTGCAGTTATCCTGCTTTATTTTATTTTCATTCAAAAATCTGTAACTCCCAACTGGTATATTCTGCTGACACCAGTATGGTTAATGGTTGTAGTATTGATGAGCCTCGGTTTTGGTATCCTCATTACATCTCTTACTACCAAGTACCGCGACCTGACCTTTCTTATTGCATTTGGGGTGCAGCTGGGCATGTATGCCACCCCTGTGATCTATCCTTTATCGCAGGTGCAAGGCTGGAAAAGAACGTTTGTACTGCTCAATCCGCTTACATCTTTATTCGAAGCCTTTAAGTACGGCTTTTTAGGGCAGGGATCAATCAATGTAATGGGTCTTATTTACAGCATAGTTTTTACCCTGATTCTGCTGTTAAGTGGCATTATTATTTTCAACAAGGTTGAAAAACGTTTTATTGATACCGTTTAGTTTTTTAAACCTCAATAATTAATAAATGACTTGAGGATCATCGGGTTGATCTTTGATACACTATAAAAGCTTAATCCTCGGTATCAAAACCATTATCCGCTGATACACCTTTTAGTATACTGAAGATAGCAGGCGCCTGGTGATAAACACTGTTGGTAAACCGGTTGCCAAGAACAATGATTGTCATATTGTCTTTTATAAAACGGTAAAACGAAGTGTTATTGCCATGCCACCAGCCATTATGATAAATGATCTTGTTGCCATTGGCAAAGCATAGCATGCGCCATCCCAATCCGTAATTTTTTATGCCCTTCTTTTCAAAAGAGCAGGGACCATAGGCTAATTCAACTGTTTCATTATCCAGCAATTTATTCTGATAAAACGACTGGTCCCAGCGATACATATCTTCTGGCGTACTGTATATTCCCTTATCGCCATAAACCCCATCGGCAAACATATCGGGTTCGCGCCACCAGTTGTGTTTATAACTGAGGGCAGCATTTGGAGGTAACCCTTTTCCTGGGTTATAAACAAAAGTATGATCCATTCCCAGTGGTTTGAAAATATATTGCGACATAAAATCGTAAAAGCTGAGATTGGTTACCTTTTCTACAATCCGTGCCAGCACAGCAAAATTGGTATTACAGTATTTGAACCGGCTATTAGGCCTGAACTCCAACCGGGGTTTATGTTCAGCCATCAGCGACATCATGGTGGCATTGTAGATAGGGGTTGTATGATTATGATTATATACTTCATACCACTTGGTATAATCGGGCAGGCCGGAGCGATGATTGAGCAGCATCTTCACTGTAATTCCAGGATAAGGAAATTCTTTTAGGTAATGCTGTACCGGCGAATCCAGACTTATATATTTACGCTGGTAAAGATATAGTATAGCCGCCCCTGTAAATGTTTTGGAAACAGACGCCAGCTGGCTCGAAGAATTTTGCCCAAATGGTATTTTCTTCTCCTTGTTGCTCAAACCGAAATAGCGTTCATAAATTACTTTACCACCAAAGCCAATCAGCACCCCGCCATTGAAACCAGCAGCTACCTGCCGCTTGTAGTACTGATCAAGTTGCTGGGTAATAATCCTCACTTTTTCATTGTTGGTATCATATGCCAGAGCAGCAGGTGCATAACGGGCAGCTGTATCATGAAACTTGGTATAATCTATTTTTTTGGCAACAGGCTGCGAGTTGGAATGGCAGGAAATGAATAAAAGCGGAAGTATGGCAATTGCAATAATAGTATAAGTAGAACGCATAAATTTTCGGGAATTGGCAAATATATACTGTTGTTAAGAAATCTGGTTGTTGGTTTCGGATTTAACAAAACTAATAACATCGTCTATAAACTCATAATAGCACTGGTTCAGCTGGTAATACGACGAAATAAATATTTCATAGGCCTTATCAACCGGTGGCATATACAGCGCCCTTCTGCCCAATCCAATCAGGGCGCGCTCAATGCCTTTTACTGTCCGGTAATTATAAAGCCAGTTATGTTGTTTCATTGATGGGAAATAGCTGGCAAATTTTTCAGGCATCCAGCCAATATTGTTATCCAGTTGCCTGTACACAGTTTGGGTAAACGATAAAAGAACCCGCTCATCAGGGAAAAATTTAGGGTCATTGGCCAGGAAATGGTCATAAAGCGTATCTACCACCGGCCCTGAATACAAACCGTAATGTTCCCTGAAAATTAGTTTAGCTCGGGCTGTAGCAGGGTGAATATCCGTCCTCTCATCAATTTTTCGGTGCAGTTCAATACCTCTTTTTATGCCCGGCGGATATTTATCAAGAGCCAGCTTACCCTTCACATGATCGGCAATCATATTGCCGGTGAGAATATCACAGTCATTAAAGGAAAGAAAAGCATGGCCAAGATAATTCATCCATGCAAGTTACCATGCAAATCCATACACCACTAAAAAAAGCAAAAAGTGGTTTTGCAGATATGTGGATTTCGGATCCAATCTTATTGAAACCTGTAATCAGGTTTACAAAGCTGTCCACCAGGTATTCCTCGGCGCCAGTTTGCCCCAATCCTTAAAACTGCTTTTTACTGTTTCAAACAGTTCTTTCTGGGTTACTTTCTTTCCCTTGTCCGGCACCACAAAATCAGTTTCTTTTGGTGCTGTAAGCTCCACCTTATCTGCTACCCATGTAGTGTGCAACCTGGGCACTGCCAGTTCCATAATCATACCCGGCAGCCCGCCAAACATCTCCGGCCCGCCACTCACCACTATATCCTCTGTATAAAACGCTACCACATATACCGAATCACAGATGATACCCACTGCTTTGTGGCATTTATAATTAGCTATGGTTCGGATTTCATCTTTCTCATGCCATTCTATTTTCCGCAAACTGTCCTGCACCAGGAATTTCTGTTCATAAACCTTTTTATTGGCAGTAACCTTACCAGCTGCAAAGTCGGTAAATACTACATTCTCCATTGCCGGCCCTCCGCCAAACATTTTAAACATATTGTTGCCCTCTACTTCCTTTCCCGGTTTATAAATGCTCCGAGCAGTATCAAATATCATATCGAAAAACGAAGTACTGAACTTGGGTATCTGCGATTTGAGCTTCTCAAACCAGTCATTGTTGTCCATTTCAGCCATCTGGGCATATACGTTTACTTTGCGTTCATACTCTATTTTGCCAGCAGTAGTAAATTGTGCAGGTGCTGCAACCGAGAGGCAAATGAAAATATTCAGTATAAAAAAGGTTCGTTTCATAATTATCAAAAATTTGGCACAGTGGTTATTCAGATCAACAGTTAAAATGAGTTGGTCAGCATTGGGTGAATCTGCTTAAACCGGTATTTATTTCATTATCATCATGCCTCCCGATGGCGGTGGCGCTCCTGCTGGTGTATGCGTAAAGTTCCATATCAGTTGCAGCATTCCATATCTTCTTATTGTATTATAATCGCTCTGTGTTATTACACCTGCCAGCGCAGTTCGGCTGTATCCAATGTTCTGGTTCAGGATGTCGTATACATTGGCCCGTAGCTCTAACTGACCTTTTTTCAGGAATTTCTTTCCCAGGTAAGCATTCCATTTTACTACATTATTATTGGTAGTAAATACTGTAGTTTTTTCCCTGATCATAATATTTACCGAGCTGCTGATCTCAAATTTTTTGGGTAGTTGCACTGTTCCCGAAAAATCAGTAGTAAAGGCCCAATAGCTGGACGAAAATGTACTTATAGTTGATTTATTTTCGTTGTAATTGATATTAGGAGATAAAGAAAAATTGAACTTATCAGTTTTATCATAGTTCACATAGGGGCCCAGGCCATAGTTGTTGTTATCATTGCTGTTGTTATGAAAGACGGGCTGTAGCGTTGTTGGATCAATAGTCCCGATTTTGTTGTTGGTATGGTTTACTGAAGAGTTTATTTGTGCACCCACCATCAGGTCCAGCTTCTTTATCTTTCTCCCGTACCCAAAATAACCATTACCCGAATAATTCCCGTTAATATTTATATATCTCGTGGTATTTCCTCCTTTATAGGTTAGTTGCTCTGTGCTTATCGCATCCGATACAGTATTGAATGAAAAATTACCAAACAGGTATTGACTGGTTAGTACCTTGTAGTCATTAAAATTGAGCGAAAACCTGTTGTTGAATTGTTGTTTAAGCGCGGGATTGCCTATGTATATATTCAGCGGATCGGTATTTTGTTTAAGTGGTGCAATCTGTGAAATAGATGGCTGCTGTGTACTGCCCATATAATAGAATTTCAGGCTCGATTGCTTGCTGAGTTTATAGGTAAAAGTCGCTTTGGGGTATATGTTCAGGAAGTTGTAATGGCTTGATGTATCTCCATGAAGGTTGTCGGTTTGGAGATAATTGGCATTGGATGCGTCGCTACCAAACGAGAAATTAATGTTTTTGTAAACAAACTTAAAATTCAGTCCTCCCGTGTTGGTCAGTATATTGTATTTGTAATCGCTGCTGAATGTGTTATCCAGAACATCAGTATATCCGCCAGTACCATTTGAATTGTAAGTGGAATTTATACTCCTGCTGTTATTGGCTGTTAGCCCGTAATCTAATTCTAAAAATGCAGTCTTCGATATAGGTTCAGTATAGGTCGCTTTGGCATAGAATGCAGCAATAATGCTCGATGTATTTTTTTTCTGATTTATTTTAGCCACTGAATCCTTAATATTTCCTGCTGTATCAACCGAATAGAAATCAGTTGAGGACTGCAATGTTCCGTCACTTTTTGAGTCTTTATAATTTCCTTTTACATCTACTGATAACGTACGGCCTTTTTTATTGAATTTTTTCTTGTACAGCAGGTCTGCATTTACATAGTTGGAAAAGGCGTTGCTGATTATAGTCCTGTTGTTGGTATTGAGCAATAAATTGTCATTGTTATTGCTGCTGCCGTTATACACAGACTTTATTTCTGATTGTTTATATCCACCGTCTGTTGTCAGTTTTAGAGAGGATGAACTATCAATCTTCCATTCGTACATATAATCTAGTCCATGTCTCTCACCCTTGCTGAACTGGTTTTTACTTTGGCTACTCACAAAGCCACTGTTTCCGGGAAGCACATATTGTGTGGTTGTATTGCCATTCAGTTCTACATTCTGCTCCGAAAACCTGTAATTGGCAGTAATGTGGTTTTTATCATTATTACCCCACTTGTCTGCAAAATGCGCTCCTCCGGTCCATGTTTCGGGCAATCCTTGTCCGTTATATTTCCCGTTCCAGCCTCCGAAATCCTGATCAGAACTACCTGAATAGGTAGTCGAAATTCCTCCTTCATCATTGATCATGGTAGTCCCGTTACCACTTCCGAATTTATCATTGTCCTGCCAGCCCAGACCAACTTTATCTGTATTCGACATGACGCCAAATGCGGAGAATTGCCTTTTGGATTTAAATGAATTAATCATTGCCTGATCCTGAAAATAACCATCAGTGCCGCCGCCAGCATCCAGCTTGCCAAAATAACCCTTCTTTTTATCCTCCTTCAGTTCCAGGTTGATGGTCTTAATTTTCTGACCGTCATCTATACCTGTAAACTCAGCCTGGTCACTCTTTTTATCATAAACCTGCACTTTGTTCACAGCATTTGCCTGCAGCCCCTGGGTCACCACCTTCGGGTCATCGCTGAAAAACTCCTCGCCGTCCACCAGTATCTTCTGCACAGTCTCGCCCTGGGCTGTTATCTGTCCGCTTTTATCCACCTGTATACCCGGCAGTTTTTTCAGCAGGTCTTCCACATTGGCACCCTCCTTTACCTTAAAACTGTCGGCCATATACTCAGTGGTATCACCTTTGATTTTTATAGCAGCAAATTGCTGCGTAAGTACAAACTCCTTCAGCAGGTGTTCTTTCGATACCATTGGAAGCATACCCAGGTCAGTACTGGTTTTCTTCACATTAATGACATCCACAAAATCAGCAAAACTTGGGAAGGTAATCCGCATGATATACTTTCCCTGCTTCGGCAATTTCAATTCAAATCTGCCATCAGGCCCCGTATGGGTATAGGCCTCAATAACAGAATCAGTTAGCCGAATCATTACCACAGAACCCCGGTACAGTGGATTATTGTTCAAAGTATCCATCACAGACCCTTTTACAATATAGGTTTGCCCGTTGCAGAATTGGGAAGCAAAAAGCAGGAAAAGTAGAGTTAATATGTACTTCATAAACAGTGTGTGTTCAGGCAAATAATAGAAAACATAAAGCAACGGATTTTAAATTACTTCTTGTATGCCAATCAGGGGGATTTAGTTGGTTAGTTTTGAGATATTAACGTTTTGTTGGGGAAATAATTATGGTGTTTACTGTTCTTTTTTATGTAGCCATTCTCCATTAAAATAACTCGTTATTTTAAGCAGCCGCCATTTCTTGCTGGCCGGATAAAAATCAGGGTGCCGCTACAGATTTCATTTTCTTTTCAAATAACCGGGTAAGTATGTTTTTTTCTTCTGTTACTATTTCAGCCGTACCGTAAATAACTTTTGAGCCAGGAAACTTGCTACTGATAACCGATTTGCCTGCTGCTGTTATTCGGATATCGGCAACGGGTGGCAGACTCTCCACTGCACTTTGCGGAAGGTTGATAACACCCTCAATAACACTACTTTCGTTGGCTGAATAATTGCTGATTTTTATAGTGACTTTATCATTATTTCTTAGCTTCTTAAAGTCAATTGCAGACAAAGCAGCGCTGGCATTTATTTCATTTCCGGTCATTTTAATCACGCATTTTGCTTCAACGGTGTCCCGGTATTTGAAAAAATAAGCTCCTGAGATCATTAGAAGGAATACCATAATCAGAACTAGCATACCACCCTTGAAAATCCACGAAGGCATGAGCCCTATTGTTTCTGTTATATCATCTGACTCGGGCTCTTGTATCAGCTCACCAGTGCTGCTTACCAGCAACAACTTATCAGTATGTATAATGTTATCCGAATATTTTACCGTCATCTTAATGTATTTAGTTTCCTAGTTCAAGTTGATTCCTGATCAATTCGTAATAGTTGCCTTTTTTCAGGGAAAGGTTGGCATGAGTACCAACTTCAACTATTTTACCTTTTTCCAATACTATTATCTGGTCTGCATGTTTTACAGTACTTAATCTATGTGCTATTACCACAACTGTCTTGTTTACGAAAAATTCATCCAGATTATTCATAATAATCCGCTCATTATTGGTATCAAGTGAGCTTGTAGCCTCGTCAAAAAACAGGTAAGACGGATTTTTATATACAGCCCGTGCAATAAGTATTCTTTGCTTCTGTCCGCTGCTAATACCATTGCCGGTGTTCCCTATCTTCGTGTTGTATTTAAGGGGCATATTTTCTATAAATTCCCGGATGTTGGCAATTTCTGCGGCCTTGGCTACTCTCTCCATATCCATTTCATTCTCCTTTACTGCAATGTTTTTCGCCATAGTATCCGAAAATATATAACCATCCTGCATCACAGATCCACATTGGTTGCGCCACCATCTTGGCGAAATACCATTCAGGTTCGTATCTCCTATGGCCAATTCTCCTGAAGTAGGTTCGTAAAATTTAAGCAGCAACTTAAGCAAGGTTGTCTTTCCGCTGCCACTGGTGCCTACTATTGCCGTTACTTTCCCTTTGGGTATTACCAGGTCGATGTCCTGCAATACAAATGGAGACTGCTTGCCTGCATACCTGAACGAAATATTCTTAAGCCTGATATCTGCTCCTTCCCATCCGGCACCATATGATAAAAGCGTTGACTTCTTAGTTACTGGGTCTATTGGTTCCTCGTCTTCTTTGCTATGTATTTCGCTGATACGGTCTAAACTCAATTTGGCATCCTGAACTGCCTGGGTAAGCCCAAGTAATTGTCCGATGGGGCCATTTAATTGTCCTACTATATAGCTTACACTCATCATCATTCCAAGGCTCATATTACCTGTGATAACTTCTTTAGCTGTAATGTACGAAATAAATATATTTTTAAGCTGCGTAAAGATAAATGACCCCATTTCCTGGTATTGACCTAGCGCCATTCCCTGTATGCTTACTTTGTAAATATTTGCCTGTGCCTTTTCCCAATCTTTGCGCTTTTCGGTTTCGCAGTTGTTAAGTTTTATTTCCTGCATACCTGTTATAAGCTCATACATTACATTTTGATTTTCACTGGAACTTTGAAACCGGGCATAGTCAATTTCTTTCCGTTTCTTTAGGAAGAACAATATCCAGATGGTTGAAAATGTACTGAAAATAAAAAATACACAAATTATTTTCCAGCTATATGCAGTCAATATCCCAACAAATATAATCAGATTTGTAAATGAGAAAATCGTAGATAGGGTAGTCCCCGTTAAAAAGCTTTGAACACGCTGATGGTCGGCTATTCTTTGCTGTATATCTCCCATCATTTTTATATCGAAAAATCGTATGGGCAATTTCATTAATTTTATTAAAAAATCAGAAATTATTTTAATGTTTACCCGAGTGTTCATGTGTAGTACTACCCAATTCCTGATCATTTCAATTATTGTGCTCCCCGTAAACAGAAATAACTGAGAAATCAAAACGAGGTATACAAATGACAAATTTCGCTGGCCGATTCCTCTGTCTACCAATAATTGCGTTAGAAACGGAAATACCAGCGATAATAAGCTACCCAGCAACATGCTGCACAACAACTGAACAATGTACTTTTTGTAGGGAATAAAATATTTCAGGAAAAATAGTAATCCCTTCTGACGGCGGTTCTTTTCATAATTCTCCTTTATTTTATAGAATTCTTCAGTTGGCTCAAGCATTAATGCTACTCCCTCCGTATTTTCTGATCCCTGCCAGCATTTTAAAAAAGTTGCCTTATCTATTCTCATCAGACCATGTGCAGGGTCTGCAACCAATATTTTATCCCGTTTCTTATTTCGGTCATAATTTTGAGGCGGTATAACTACAAAATGATTATTGTTCCAATGTAAAATGCACGGTAAAATAGTTTGCTCATCAAGTAGTTCAAATGTCAGTTTTGCCGAGAATGTCTTAAATCCCAGCTCCTCCGCGGCTTCACTGATGCCAGCAATACTTACTCCTTCCCGGGTAATATTGGATAATTTACGTAAATGATCCAATGGATAGTCTTTACCGTAAAATTTCGATACCATCCTTAAGCAGGTGGGTCCGCAATCCATTGAATCATGCTGTCTGAATGTCTGAAAACTCATACTGCCTGGGCTTTTTCTTTTATTGCATGAATTGAAGTATAATATTTATGTAGCAGGTGGTATGATGTCAGTTCGTATTTCCTGTTTTCAGAATGAAATAGCCTGTTCATAAACATATGCAGGTAACTCGGCATTAACTCATCTATTATATTTACTGAGTTACCTGCTTCTTTTATCTTCTTAAATACGGGTATATTCTGAATTGACCTTTCCTGGATTACCGATTTATATTTATCTAATTCCTGGTTGTCAGACTTGAAAATGGCAAAAATTGGATCTTTTAAATTTCTGTACTTATCGTTCAAACTCCTTTGCAATGCCAGGCTTCCTCCGAATTCTGTAAAAAACCTTTTCTGCAACATGGTAGCCATCTCCAGTTTCTTTTTCAAATCATACCCTGCATCATTCATTAAAGCATCAATAGCAATTAAGGCTATATTCCACCTTAATCTGTCCTCCGAATGTTCATTTATAAGATGGAGAATACTTAAATTAGCAAGGCTGTCATAATAAAATATACTTTCAGAATCATCTATTGCCTTGCCACCATAGCGCTCTATTTCCCGCTCATAAGTATCTATCTGTAATTTACTGACCAATTTATCTTTGATTTGTTTATTAATACACTTTTTCATCATCTGAGAAACACTCAGAAAATTTTCTTCTTTCTTTAATTTAAATCGTACGCGTAAATGGAAATCCGGATCGGAGTATCTGATAAAGAAAAATTTATCTATTAGGCCCTTCTTCTTCAGAGACCCTACCAGTTTTTTAATAGTGCCATGTAATAATTCTTCCCCTGCATTCTGGCTACAGTATATCTTATAAAATGCCCATTCCTCGCCTGGTACGAATACCCTTTTTATTTGGGCAATTTCATTTTCTGCAATTTTGAGACTCCCATTGTTTACGGTAGCTTCAATTTTAAGGGGTATCAGCAATTCGTTAGTATAACTGCCCTGGGCGCTTTTAATAAATGATTGCTTTTCATCTCCAAAAAATTCACACAGTGTTACAGCACTGTGTTTTTCAATATAACCAATCAATATTTTTATGGAGTCCGCATAATTAAAATTTATAAGCAACTCATTATCTGATTGCTGAAACACCAGCAATTCAGGCATATGCCGCCTCGTCCTTAGTTTTGTAATAAACTCCTGGATTTCATTATCTTTCTTAGGCAAATTTGCAATATCATCTTTTGTTATTTTCCAGGTCGCTCTTTTTAATATAATGTTTTTATATGTTATCCTCGGGCTGAATGTCGGATTCGAACTAACCATATTGGCCCAGCTGATCCCACCAAAACATTGCTGATTCTGCAAATCGCAAAGAAATTTATATAACGGCAGACTGTTCATACTGTAATTGAGCGCTGTCGTAAATCTTGGGATAACTCTTTTTTTCAGCTTCTTGCTCATCAGAATTATTTCACCACCCGATACCTTCACCATCAGATCGGTTATAGATAACTGATACTCTCTGGCTATTCCTGAATTGCCCAGATAAGGTATTTCATAGGCTCTGAGTAATGGCCTGGATATTATATTGCCAAGGCGCTCTTGTGGCAGATGCACGATTTCTGCAAATACTATATCCTGTGGCAATGATTGCTCTTCGTTTCTTGTCAGCGAACAAATCCAGTTTTCTATATCCTTATCTAGGTGGCTGAATCTTGCAAGTAAATTGGCATAAGATGTGCCTCCCAGCGATTTTATCAGAAACTTGAAGGATCCTTCTTCTGGGCTACCTTCGCTTGTTCCAAACAAACTGCCCATCATATAAACACTTTGCTGCAGACCAAAAGTGAATGGGAATGTTATTTTCTTCCCTTCTTTGATATTTATCTCTTTTGAGGTAATATCAATAGGATCATAATTTAATTGGAGTGAATCATTGAATTTGGTCTGTGCAATTTCAGCTATCGGGAATCCCTTTTCTGGTGTATCTGATGTGAAATTGAGATCACCGATAAAAGCATTAATGTTTTTGGAGAACTGACCATACCCTATGCCATTTTCAACATCAAGGGCATGGCTCAGTGGTATGGTTTGATTTTCATATTTTGCCGAAAATTGTTTGATAAATCTATCCAGGCTTTCCGGAATACCTGGCTTTTTATACGAAGCATAAACCAGCTCATTTATCTGCTGGAGTATAGTGTCTATTACATTTTTAGAAATAGTGTTACTTTCAGTAGTAACTTTCAGGTCACACTGAAACAAAGTTTTTACTGCAGTTTTAATGCCTGCCGCATCTATCTGTTTGATTATATGTTCTAGTTCGGCCGGCTCATAATTATTATTTTGTAGTGTATTATGTATTTGGGTTAATAACTGTGTGTAATTTTCAGTATGCTCGTATTTACTCAGTTGTTTACATAATGTATCAAATGGTTCTTCACCTGTTAGCGTAGGTTCCAGCTCACTTGTCAGCAGTTGCATACCTATTACATTGTTTATATAGGCCTGCGCTTCAGTTTCATCTATATCATATTGCATCAACAGGTGTACTAAATCTTTAATTGTGGCTCCCTTTCTGCAGAAATTTATTATTTCCTTCAGGTAAGGTGTTATCTCTGCTTCAGATAGCAAATAACTTCTTTTACCATGGAAATTATAGCGCACATATCGGTATTGGTCGCCAAACGAATAAAGAGAATTATTTACAAAATAAATAATCTGCACCCTGATTTGCTCATCCTTATATATCTGGTCAAGTACTTTATGTATCAGGTCCATATCCAGCCTGCATACTGGTTCAAATTCGGTTGGCTGTTTTAAATAAATATCAGTCTTGTCTCCGAAAGTACCTAGCGAGCAACCTGCAAAATTGGCATACGGCGTGCATCTTGTACTGGCGCGAAGCCAGTATTTCTGTATAGAATTTATCATTTTGGGCGTTACTTTACCGCTCTCCAGTTGCCGGGTATATTCATCCAGCAGGTCTTTGGAGGCTATATAAAGCCCATACCTGAATTCAGGCCTGTTCATAATTAAACTTATATCTTCTTTAAAACAGTTGTCAGTAAACTGTAGTGGATACAAGGGAGTACGTAAAAAATAATGATTCCCAACAAGTTTTAGCATAGTTTATTAAATTTATAAGTTCAACAAAAACATTTCATCCCAATCTGGTCTTACTTCTGCCATCGCGCTCAGCAATGTAAGTCCTATTCCTGCTGTACCCGAAATAATATTTGTTTTATCTGACCAAAGCGTTATTTTTTTCTCCATAATATGGATTTTTAACACATCATCTTCCATCTTTACTTTTGGAAATATGTTCTTAAACCAGAAATCAGCTATTTCACGGTAATTTTCATTGCCGGTCATATTATACAACCGGTTGAATATATGGCCATTCCCACACATTCCATGACAAAAACTTCCATCAAATGTATATTGGAAATTTTCATAATTATGATCGACTATGTACTTGAATAAATATTCTGCTTCTATTTTATATCTTTCATCTGGTATCACTTTATATGCATAGTGCAATGCTATTGCAATATCAATATCTCCATAGCACCAGGCAATTCTTCCGGAACCATTAGGTTGCTCTGATATATCGTCTCTGTAACTGAATGGATATAAGCTGGAGGATCCGGGTTTTAGTTTTTTGTCCAATACAAAATTTACTACCTGTTCAATCAGTTTTTTGCACTTTTCTTGTGCTATCCCTTGTTCCCAGATTTTTGATAATACAGCGATAATTGAAGGCATTCCATGCGATAAACCCATCGAAATCCCTTTCTCATCTATTTTTTCAAAATCAATGATATAATACCACCATGCCATTTCACCCCCCCGAGTGGCTGAACTTATCAGCGCATCCACCATCAGTTCAAGATAATGATCATGTTTTGCAGTTCGTCTTTTAGATTCCAAAAGCGGAGATGCCATACTTAGCCCACCATGCATGTAGTCATAATCGGCATGTTTTATTAGTTCAATACATCCGGTACAGAAAGCATCTATCAGCTCTTCATCAATCATCGTTCCGGCATCCGGAACAATCTCCTTATTTTCAAGGTGATACAGCATCCATAGTAATCCGGGTACGCCCGTGCAGAAACCATGCATTCTGTTCCCCGTACTGATGGCTAACAGGGTTTCCAGACCTTCCAATGCCAGGTTATATATACTTTCATCTTCATTATACTCAGCTATATAGAACAGGTAAAGCAGATCACCTGCGGTTCCTCCCATTGCTCCAACACCTTCATATTGTAATGATGAAGGGTTTTTAATAAATCCGGAAACTTTTTGCACCAGCCCGGACGTAACCTGATCCATTAATTCTTTGTAAGCTCCGGCATGTTCCGGGCTTATGACAGGAATCCACTTTTTATTCATAAACCTTAAACTTATATTATTAGCTAAATGAAAAATATTAAATAAATATTAAAATAAAATTTGTTTAACTTATTGCAATTTAAGCAAAAATATATCATCCCAATCTGGCCTTATGTTATCCACCGCGCTGAGTAATGTAAGGCCAAGACCGGCAGTTCCCATAATTAAGTTGGTATTATCCGACCAGGTTGGTTCCTTATTTATTACACTTATAATCTTTAGCTTTTCATTTTCATATTTAACCTTTTCATCCAACTTTCCAAACCAGAAATTTGCCAGTTCTCTGAATTGTTTATTGCCGGTGTAGTTATAAAGCCTGTTAAACATATGGCCATTCCCACATGCGCCATGACAAAAACTGCCATCGGTTGTATAGTAGGAATTAATATCGTTATGTTTCGCTATGAATTGCAATATAGAATCAGCTTGGTCCTTATATTCTTTCTTTTTTATTACTTTATAGGCATACAATAACCCTATGGCAATATTTATATCGCCATAGCACCACGAAACTCTCCCCGAACCGCTATTAGGTATTTCTGCTTCATTATGCCTGTACCTTGTCGGATACAATGAAGAATAACTCAGATTTAATTTTTTATCAAAAATAAAATTGATTGTTTTTTCAATTAAGTCTTTACACTCAACTACAGCTATCCCTTGCTGGCAAATTTTGCTTAGAATCGCAATTACACCCGGCAAGCCATGCGATAATCCCATAGAAACACATAACTCTTCTGGCTTTTCCTTCTCAAAAACAGAATTCCAATAAACCTTATTGTCTTCTCGTATGGCGGTTTTGGCCAGTGCTTCCACCATCGTTGCCAGGTACTCATTCTGCCTGTCCGTTCTTCTTTTCGATTCCAGCAGCGGAATAGCCATACCTAACCCTCCGTGCATATAATCATAGTTACAATTTTCTATTTCATTAATGCAATTGATACAAAACTTATCTATCAGTTCGTCGTCTATCATTCCGCCAGCTCCAGGTATAATTTTTTTGTTTTCCAGGTGGTACAGTGTCCATACCAGGCCAGGTAATCCTGTACAAAAGGTATTAATTGTATCCTGATGTGCAACTGATACTGCCAATTCTATATTCTTTAGAGCAATATCATACAGGGCTTCATCATCTCTCCTTATGGAAGAATAAAATAAATATAGAAGCTCCCCAGATACCCCGCCCATTACACCCATTCCCGCATTTACATAATAATAGGGATTTGATAACAGGCTTGTATACTTACTGAGTAGGCTGTCATCCACATGTTTGATCAGAGCCTCATAAGATGCTCTGTTATCCTGCTCAATTGATGGCTCCCATTTTTTTCTCATGTTTAATCTTTTCTTTTTATAGGTAAGGTCGTTTATTAAAACAGCCTTACCTACCCAATTTTCTGATTATCAGAAGAAAATTAAAAACTCATTTCTGATAATCATATACCTTTCATATTTCAACTCTTTCAGATTAATTCCAGGCTATTAAAACATTTTGCAGCAAGTTAACCTCCAGCGCGAATGTTTATCTCAAAAACCGACGAATGGTAGGTTTTTGGGTGTGAAATGCATGATTTACCCGACGAATGGAATTTACATCCGTCAGATTTTTGTGTTTTTTAAATACATTCTCCATAACAAATCATTCTGTGGAAAAGACAAATTTTAAAATAACAATCAGAATTAAAATATAATATAAATGCAACTATTTTAAGTCTTTATCTTATACTCACCTGGTTGTCCTTACCAAACCTCATTACCTGATCTTTCTTAAATCAATTGATTGCTTGTTATTTCTCACGGTCAATAATCAATTTTTTAAGGTTAGGTTGTTTAAATGAACAACCTAACCGGATCAAAACTTAATTACCAGATGAAAATTCAAAAACAGTTTTCTCTTTGCAATCATAGAGCAATTAAGGCATTATACGCAGCCGGTAGCAGGGCCCTAGCAGGTAACCCAACCTTGTGTGGGAGCACAAACCATGCAAAATGCATCAGTACCCAGCTGTGTGCAGGTAACTGGCTGAGTAGGCAGGCAGGTGTCCCAACCTTGTGTTGGTGCACATACAAAACATACATCAAAAGTTCCTAATTGTGTGCATGTCGGTGCATCAGTTGGGCAGCTCTGGGTTATATAGGTTGTCTTACCCCCTGTATATTGTCCTCCATCCAATGACGATAAGTCTTTGACTCTTATAGTAAGCTTCCCACGCAATTGTTTCTTTTTCATTTGAATTGATTTTATAGTTAATAACTTTTTTCC
This sequence comes from uncultured Bacteroidota bacterium, assembly GCA_903904855.1. GTDB lineage: Bacteria > Bacteroidota > Bacteroidia > Chitinophagales > Chitinophagaceae > Nemorincola. Next base: position 52,005 of record CAIVEH010000119.1, read on the forward strand.
TACTCTTGATCACGGGTTTTCAGATTCCCCCGGCTTGCTTATTCCAGTTGCAATGCACCTTCCTGATGGCCATTATTTAGAAGATAGCACCCTATCTGTGATTTTGATAATGATATATCAATTAACTCAAAACGGCATTTAATCAGTTTTAACGAAAAATTACGTAAAAAATTGTAAATAAATCCCCACATTAAGTTTACTATATCATATTAACTTAACCATAACTAATTAAATACCGAAAGCAATATTGATGTTTTATATTAAATAGTAATATTATTTTATTAATTGATTTTCAATGATAAATATTTTTATTGCTGTTTTTTTTACAAGTATTATGCTATTTTGGTTAATTTTTTGTCCCATTTTTACAACTATTTTTTATAAAAACAGATTTATTCATGTCTAGAAAAGTATAGCAACAAACAGTTATTCTTATGGACTAATATAAGCAGATTTAATGTAAATAGCCTGAATTAGTGCTTATTTTAAATCAATATCTGCTTCCATAATTATTTCATCTTTAATTGTCTCCTTTTAATAGGTTAGGCTGTTTCAAAAGAAACAACCTAACCAACAGTAAATCTGATTTCAGTTGAAATATTAAAATTTAGTTTTCCCCTAAAATCATTTTGCTATTATTAAATACAACCTTTGGCGCCTTCCTGAACAGAATGCAAACAAGCTACTCTAGGATCTAATTCCACTGTGCAGGTGAATGCCTCGGTAGGCAAGCATACCTGGCAAGTATCCCAACCTTGTGATGGGGCGCAAACAATACATACATCAATGGTACCATATTGTGTGCATGTATCCTGCGCTGATGGCGCACAGCCACAAACTGTTCCTGGCCGCCCAGAACATTCAAGCACGCTGCCGGTTCCACCAGCAATTTGCCCTTGTATATTACTATCCAGTGCCGACAGGTCTTTGATCTTCAGGGAAAGTTTCCCATGCAGATGTTTCTTTTTCATTTGATTAAGTTATTTAGTTACTTACTTTTTCCTACTCTGGATCACGGGTTTTCAGATTCCCCCGGCTTGCTTGTTTCAGTTGCAATTCACCTTCCTGATGGCCATTCGCTATAGATTAAAAACCTGAAAATCTGTTTTGCAGTACCTGGTAATGAAATTTCTATTCCATTCATTACCCGATTTTTACAATACATTTTAGGTTCGTTCTGTTCAGATTAACTAATTAGTAGCAATTTAGCACAATGTGTAAATGCTTAACCAATCATCTGCCGAATGTCAGGTTTCATCTGCCGAATGGTAGATTTCATCTGCCGAATGGTAATTTAACCCATCAGAATTAAGGTGTTTTAAAAGGCTTTTTGAATAGCAAACCGGGTAAAAAAATAGCTTAATTTAAATGTTATATAAAACCTTTATACTTTTCGATAGTTAGATATAATTGAAACAGTACAAAATAATTTGGAATGCTTTACAGAGGCACAATTTATACTGCTATATTCTCAACAGAAACATATCATCCCAATCTGGTGTTACTTCAGCTATAGCGCTGAGAAGCGTAAGGCCAAGGCCTGCTGTCCCCATTATTACATTAGTCTCATTCGACCATGTAGGTTTGTTATTTAGCTTAACACTTATTGTTAGTGCATTATTTTCATATTTTATTCTGTCGCAAACCTTACTAAACCAATATTGAGAGGCTGCAGCTAAAGATTGATTGCCGGTATAATTATATAACCGGTTAAACATATGCCCGTTACCACAGGCGCCATGGCAAAAACTGCCATCAAAGGTATATTGGCTATTTACTTCATTATGGGTTACTATATAGTTGATTATAAAATCAGCTTCTTCTTTATAATTTATATTATTCAGTGCACCATAAGCGTGCAATAATGCAAAAACCAAATCTATATCACCATAGCACCAGGCTACTCTTCCATATCCGTTTACATTACCAATTGAGCCAATATTATAAATTTGAGGGAAAAGACAATTAAATTTATTCTCCTGCTTTTTACTGAGTATAAAATTTATTGATTTTTCAATCAGCTCTTTACATTTGTCAATTTCAATACCCAGCTTATATATTTTCGATAAAACAGCTATGATACCTGGCAATCCATGTGCCATGCCGAATGAAACAGTTCGTTCATTTGGCTTTTCAGGATCTTTTTTATCATAAAACAAGGCTGTATTTCCATTAAATTGAGCTATCCGGTACAAAGTAGATACCATCTCGGCCAGATAATCATCCTGGTTTTTAGTCCGCTTTTCAGATTGAAGTAATGCAAGTGCCATACCGAGGCCACCATACATTAAATCGAAGTTTCCTTCAGCTATCTGATCAATTGCCAGTTTGCAGTAATGATTAATTACTTCATCATCAATCATATTTCCGGCTCCCGGAACCATATCGGTATTTTCAAGGTGGTATAAAGTCCAGAGTAACCCAGGTACTCCTGCAGCAAATGATCCTGTTGAACTTTCATCTGTAACTGAAATAAGGTTTTCAAGGCTGGTTCGGGCAAGATTATACATCTCCTGATCATCCCGGTACATCGCCGAATAGAATAAATAAACCAATTCCCCAGATGCACAAGCCATAACTCCGGCGCTCTGCCTTTTCATTTCAGCTTGGCAAGCTCCTAATGTTTTATATTTAGCTAATAAACCGGCATCCACCCAATCCAGGGTCTGGTTATATTTTGTTCTTTCTCGCAAGGGTATTAAAGGAATCCATCTTTTAACCATAATGTATTATTATAATATATATTATTGAAACTTTTTGTTTCCCATACAACTGCAATTATTGCATTAATTCATAGTAGTTATTTGTGTTTAATGCTCTTACCTTATGCTTGTTAATACCCTCCAATCAGCCAGACAATAAGAAATCAGATAGAGCTACTGAGTTACAGAGGACGCATTTTTCGGTTTTTTGCATTTATTCAGATAGGTCAGGCTATATAATAGAATAGCCTGACCTATCAATCAAATTAATATATAAAATATACTAAATAGAAATTTAAACAATCATACATTAATTAAGGACATAAGCCTGCTTTAGTCATTCTGCAATCAGGGGTATCCGAAATACATACAGTAAACATCTCTGGTCTAGGGTCGCCTGGCTGGGTACAGAACTGGCAGGTAATAGCAATGGACGGGTTACAATCTGCCTGGCAACTAACACCAGTTCCATTCACAATAGTAGTATTGACGTTAGTGCCTGGATTTACCAACGCACAAATGGCTACATTACAGCTGGCGGTATCTATTTCACCTCCTTTTATTTGTCCCTGTGTATTACTGCTTAATGCCGACAGATCTTTGATCTTCAGGGAAAGTTTCCCATGCAAATGTTTCTTTTTCATTTGATTAAGTTATTTAGTTTCTTATTTTTTCCTACTCTGGATCACGGGTTTTCAGATTCCCCCGGTTTGCCTGTTACGGATGCAATACACCTTCCCGATGATCATATCTTTAGAAATAATTTTAGTGACTTTTGTTAGCAACTCTTGTCTTGATTCATCATTTATTCGATTACTTAAACGGCTACACAATTCTGGATCATTATAGTATTTAGTATAGATTTCCTGAATCGTTTTAGGTCACGAATCGCTGATTAATATGAAATTACAAATCCCGGCAACCAGTTAACAAATAAATCTAACCAACGGGCGAAAAACCTAACCAACGGGAAAAAGCAGACAATTAGGAAAGGAAGCTGATGATGGTGGTAATTAATTTTGTTCGCTTACTGGTGCTGCTCAGTTACCAGTTTAGCTAACCAGCTAACCAAAACATAACCTGTAGCAAAATGATACGGATTGTGGCACAAATACCTCTTGGTGCATTTAATACACGTTTGGACATAAGGTAACAGGCCAGTAAAAACAATGATAATTATTGCACTATTGGCTTATATGCAATACAAAGTAATGAATTGTCGGCATGTCTTTATTAAATCGTAAATCAAAAGTTGCCGGCAGTATAACTAGCATATCCGGCAAATAATTTCTCATCAGAATTAACTCATTCCGGTATAAATTATTTGGCTATATTCTCAGCAGGAACATATCATCCCAATCTGGTGTTACTTCAGCTATAGCGCTTAGTAGTGTAAGGCCAAGGCCGGCGATGCCCATAATTACATTGGTATTACCTGACCAGGTTTTTTCATTTTTTATTCCGGTACTAATCTTGAGGGCATTATTTTCGAATTTTATTTTTTCATAGGCTATTCTGAACCAGTATCGGGCAGCTTCTGCCAATGCCTCATTGCCGGTATAATTATAGAGCCTGCTGAACATATGGCCATTGCCGCATGCCCCATGGCAAAAACTGCCTTCAAAAGTATACTGGGTATTAACTACATTATGTGTTAGTATATAGTCTATTATATTATCAGCTTCCTCTTTATAGCTTTTAATTTTTAACGCATTAAAGGCATGAAATAAAGCAAATGCCATATCTATGTCACCTGTACACCAGGATATTCTACCAAAGCCGTTATGACTAGCAGTACTACCCGCTTTATAAATGGGTGGGAATAAACAGCTATATTTATTTTCCAGTTTTTTGCTGATTATAAGATTTACAAATTTTTCTATAAGTTCTTTACAACGAGCCGTAGCAATATTTTGTAAGTAAATTTTAGAAAGAATGGCAATGATACCTGACAGGCCATGGGCCATTCCAAACGATATATATTTTTCATCTGGCTTTTCCAGATCACCTTTATAACATAAAAAAGCCTGATCGCTATCAAATTGGACTTGGTGATACAAAGCATCAACCATCCCAGTCAGGTATTCATTTTGATTTTCTGTTCTTCTTTTTGATTCTAACAATGGAAGTGCCATACCCAAACCTCCATGCATAAAATCGTAATCTCCATCAGAAATTTTTTCTATTGCTATTTGGCAATAGTGATTAATTACTTCATCATCAATCATACTGCCTGCATCCGATACAATATCAGTATTTTCCAGGTGGTATAAAGTCCATAGCAGGCCCGGCAGGCCCGAAGCAAATGAACCGGAAGAATTTTTATCAGTGACAACTATAAGTTTTTCAAGGCTATTCAGGGCCAGGTTATAGTTCTCCTGGTTATCCCAGTAAATGGATGAATAAAATAAACAGAGCAACTCGCCTGATGCACAAGCCATAACTCCAGCCCCCAACGTGCCGATTTCAGCAGGGTTGTATGCTATAGATTTATATTTAGTTTTTAGACCGAAATCCACCCAGGTCAGCGCTTGCTTATATTTGTCTATAAATTCAGGCAATATTACCGGATTCCAATCACTCATTAACGTTAGTTAATTTTTTACTTAATATAGATCAGACTACAATTGTAGTCTGATCTAACATTTAAACTGCTTATGCTAATTTAATTAATATAAAATCAACATTGACATTTTGAATCAAGATTCAAAGAAGCACAATATTCATAGCCAGAGAAGCAAACCTGCTGCTGACAAATTGCATCCGCTGTATCCGCATACAATTTGGTGCAATCTCTAAAACAAGTACCAGAACAATCAGCAGACACCGGACAGGGATTTGTTGGTACGCAACCGACCATTGATACTACTACATTACACAAAGGATCTCCACTGCCTGGAGGGAGGGTTCCTGGACCTCCTCCTGTTACATTTATTCCACCACCTAATACTTGCCCCTGTGTACTGCCGCTTAGTGACGACAGATCTTTTACTTTCAGGGAAAGCTTCCCATGCAAACTTTTCTTTTTCATACGTTCTAGTTAAATAGTTATTTGTTTGTTCCTACTCTGGGTCACGGGTTTTCAGATTCCCCCAGCTTGCTTTTTACAGGTGCAATACACTTTCCTGATGGCCATTATTTATTTGGCAGTACACCTACCTGCTATTATGATTATGATTTTTTATGTAGCTCAAAATATCAATAACTTGTTTTTAACGAAAAATTACTAAAAATATTGTCGCTCAAATGCTAAACCCAAATTAAATTTCATTTTTAACTTTACTTTAACACTATAAAAAGCATAACAATAGTTGATACCATACGCTATTTAGCATATTTGAAGATATTATTGTCTATTGGTTAATATTTGCAGTTACTCAGAACCATCTGCATTATTTCATAAACTTGGGTGACTCACAATTTTTTTATTCCTCTAACCTCTCCCATTAATTTGATACTTTGATGGTTAATCCAAACAGCAGTGGATACAATCTCCACCTGTATTGTAACTAATACCTGTAATACTCTAAAAATCAGCCTGACAATGGCAATTGAGTACCTAAATCGGTAGTTTGCAAACCGCGACTGCGCTCATGAGTCTCTAATTGCTAACTTTCATGCCTGTTAATCATTTCCTATGGGTATAAAATAAAATTGGGCTATACTTGCGTATAGCCCAATAGGTCAATTGAATCTAGCTCTTTTTGATTTTATTACATACAAAAATGCTGGTTTAACAATGCCCTTCTGTCCTGAGGGCCATTCATTGCTGGTTAAAAACCAATAATACCAATTATTCCTATATCTGCAACTATGATCAAAGTGCCATAAGTCGCTCCGATTCACGGATCGATTGATGACACTTCTTTTCCTTCATATTTAATTGTATTTCTTTATTAGGTTAGGTTGCTTTTATAAAACAACCTAACCATTAAAAAATTAGATTTTTAATACAAAATCTAAACCCATTTTCCCCTAACGACCATTAAACATAAAATGCTTACCAGACAGTTGGAGTAACGCCCTAACAGGTTGGGATGCCTGATGGCAATGCACAAGCTACGCAATATGGATTACTCCCTTGTCCAACTGTGCACGTAACAGGTTGCGAAGGCCCACATGTGTCAACTCCTGACGGCTCCGCTATGCAATGAGCGCAAATATTAACAGACCCCCCCAATATTGTACAGGTAACAGCACAAGATGGTGATTTTGTACAATCTACCATCATCGATTGGTCACAAGTTGTACCTGGGCATGCAGAGCAAGATTCAATCGGCCCTGATTGTCCGGTACCGCCAGCAATTTGTCCTTGCGCATTACCGTCTAAAGCCGATAGGTCTTTGATTTTCAGGGAAAGTTTCCCATGCAAACTTTTCTTTTTCATACGTTCTAGTTAAATAGTTATTTGTTTTTCCTACTCTGGATCACGGGTTTTCAGATTCCCCCGGCTTGCTTTTTACAGGTGCAAGCTGTGTCCTGATGCATTCGTTTATAAATAATTTCCTGTTTGGCTTTCTCTGGTTTGCAGCAAAAAGTTTTGCTTGAAATTAAACCTGAATTATAATAATGTATTTAGGACTAATGATAAACACCTTAATTAATTCAAAAGCAAATTAAAACACAGTGCGGTTGTTCAATCAACTTTCCGACGAATGGTAGGTTTTAGGGTGTGAAATGCACGAATTACCCGACGAACGGTAAATTATGCTGTTTCATTTGCTCCTTATTTATTTACTATCTCGTGATTAAATATTTAATTAACTATTTATAATCATATCACGTTTAAACCCTAATAATAATAGCATTTATCGATTTTTTTTGAGCAACCAACTTGAGTAAATCAACTGTCAAATTAAAAATCTGATAATTGCCGCCCACCCTACCTCAATTCCCGATTCTCTTTACCTTTGAACAACAATATGGAAACGGTAGCCCATTTCAGAAATGAAGTATTGGATAAATACCTGGCTTTGGGCTGGTTCAGAATGGTGGACAGAATGTTTACCACACCTTTTATCGAACTGGAGGACCAGGTACTTATGGTTTACTGGCTGCGATACAATATTGCAGCAGTGAAAGCAGGCAGAAAACAAAAGGACCTGATAAACAGGAATAAAAATTTCAGTGTCACCTTTAAACCGCTGTACATTACCGCTGAGCTGGAAGCATTGTTTGCACAATATAAAAGGATAAAGCCCTTTGTGGGTTATTACTCGCTATCAGAAGCTTTCAGAACCAATGGCCCGATATTTGATACCTGGGTAGCAGAAATAAGGACTGAAGACAATTTACTGATAGCTGCAGGAATTTTTGACAGAGGTACCGAAAGCATTGCCGGAATAATGAATTTCTACCATCCTCTTTTTGAACGGTACAGCCTGGGCAAAATGCTGATGCTTGCAAAAATCCATTACTGCCGTCAGAATGGCTTTACGTATTATTATCCGGGTTACATCACCCTAGTGCCCTCCCGCTTCAACTATAAATTGTTCCCAGATAAATCGGCAGCAGAAATGTATGAATCGCATTCCCGCACCTGGCTGCCCTACAACTTGTGGAAGGAGAAAATGGTAGAAACAACAGAATGACAAAATGCCGGTATTTACCATGGCAGTATAAAAGCAGGCTGAATTGTCAAAATTATAAACCATCCAACTTGTCACTTTTCAACTTATCTCTTATCACCCAATCACCCTACCTTTGCACTATGTCTTTTTTCAAAAAAGCCAAACCTTTTATTATTGCCGGCCCATGCAGCGCCGAAACCCGCGAGCAGATAATGATCACTGCCGAAGCTTTATCGGCAATGGGTGTTCACTTGTACCGTGCCGGTGTGTGGAAACCCCGAACCAGACCCGGATCATTCGAAGGGAATGGTGCTAAGGCGCTGGAGTGGCTTTCTGAAGCAAAGAGTATGTACAACATACCTTTTACGGTAGAAGTTGCAGAACCAGCACATATAGAGCTGGCCCTGAAACATAATGCCGATGTATTGTGGATCGGTGCCCGTACTACTGTTAATCCGTTCCAGGTGCAGCACCTTGCCGATGCATTAAAGGGTGTTAGTATCCCGGTAATGGTAAAAAACCCGGTTAATGCCGATGTAGATCTGTGGCAGGGTGCAATTGAACGTTTTGAGGTATCAGGCACCAGGGAAGTAGCTGCCATCCACCGTGGCTTTTCAGGATATTCTTCTGCTGCAGGATACCGTAACCAGCCCAACTGGCCTATACCTATAGAACTGAAACGCCGCAGACCGGAACTGACCATGATCTGCGACCCAAGCCATATAACCGGCAACAGAAACCGGATTGCCGAAATAGCCCAGAAAGCTATGGACATGCATTTCGACGGGCTGATGATAGAAACCCATCCTGATCCGGATGCTGCATGGACCGATGCTGCTCAGCAGGTAACTCCCGCTGCGCTCATGCTCATTATCCATAATCTAATTGTGCGGGAAGAATTTACGCAGGATATGAGCAGCCTGGTGCAACTGGAATATATACGCCAACTCATGGACAGCCTCGATGCAGAGATCATAGACCTCGTAGCCAAGCGTATGGAGCTAAGTGAAAAGATGGGCATTGTGAAACGCGAATGCAATCTCACAGCATTTCAGCCAGGCCGCTGGCGCGAGATTGTAGACAGGATAGGTGAGAGGGCTGAAAAACACCATCTGCCAAAAGAGTTTATTGTTGAACTTTACGAAAAGATCCACCACGAAAGTATACGACGCCAGCTTGCAGTACTGGAGCAGGATGATAAAGTTTTGAATGGAGATCGGTAGTTAAGTATTTGTGGCTGGATTCACCTTTTACTGTTCCATATATTCCATGCTGCTTCCGCCTGCAATACCAGCATTTCATACCCGTTTTTTACAACTGCTCCTCTTGCATTACCCAGTTGCAGAAATTTTGTTTCAGCAGGGTTATATACCAGGTCAAAAAGTAAATGTTGCGCACTTATTCCCTCATAAGGTATCGCCGCCGCTGCATCGGTATTCGGGTATTGTCCGAGTGGAGTGGTATTAATGATCAGTTTGTATTGTGCAACTATTTCAGGCGTCAGTTCATCATAAGTAAGCTGCCCTTTGTGCTTACTCCGGGATACTTTTATAAAAGGTATACCCAGGTTTTTCAGTACCCATGCCACAGCTTTTGAAGAGCCACCTGTACCCAGTATCAATGCCTTATTATGATGTGGCTGCAACAAAGGGTTCAGGCTTTGCTCAAAACCAATAATATCAGTATTGTAGCCTTTCTTCAACCCCTTGGTTACTGCAATGCAATTAACTGCGCCAATTGACTCAGCAGCCGCATCCAGTTCATCAAGATACGGAATAACCGACTCTTTATAGGGTATAGTAACGCTAAGCCCATTAATATCCGGATGAGTTGTAAGCAGCGCCGGAAATTCCTCTATTGAACCAAGGGAAAAAGAAGAATAAAAAGCATCAATACTTTCATTGGCAAATTTACTGTTGAAATAAGCCGGCGAAAAAGAATGGGTAAGCGGGAAACCAATTATTCCGTATTGATCTGGCATTGTTTGTTTAAATGAATAAGAGCCAGACTTTGTCTGGCTCAATTATATTTTTCTAACTCAATATTACCCATGGTGTGCTCTCATCTTCCCGTCACTGTCAAGGAACAACTCGAAAGTATCGCTGCGCAGGCCAACACGTGTTGACTCCAGCGATATCACTTCGGCAGGCGCCAGGTTGCCCAGGTTTACGTTGGCTCCAAGCAATTCCAGGAAATAAATCTGCTGCGATTTTTGTGGCGCTTCCCACATGATCTTTTCATAAGGTATCTGTGTAAGTATTTCCTGAACCAGCCCTTCACGCACCTCGCCGGATGTGCGGTAAAGGCCCACATTACCGGCTTCCCTTGCCTCGGCTATTACATAGGTGGAACCTGCTTCCAGTTCTGCCCTCATCAATTCAATCCATTTATAAGGAGGCATGATGTGTGCGGCATCTTTTGAGCCCACCTCAGAAAGCACTGTAAAATGCTTTGCCAGCTTTTCAATATATCCCAGCTTCTCAATATGCGGAATGGTTATAGAGCCATCCGAAACTTCAACATGCCTGATACCATATTCATTGAGCACATTTACGTAATCATCAAACTGGTTGCGCACCAGGAAAGCTTCAAACAGTGTGCCACCAAAGTATACAGGCACTCCGTGAGCCTGGTAAATGGCTATTTTCTCCCTGAGATGACTGGTCACAAAGCTGGTACCAAAACCAAGTTTAACAACATCAGTAAAAGGTTCAGCTACCGAAAGGAAATCCCTGGTTCCTTCCAGTCCCATTCCTTTATCCATTACCATGGTCATACCATAAGAACGGGGTTTGGATGTACGCTGGGGAATATTCTTAAGATTAAAGTTCATGTGCAATCAATTTCGAAGATGCCGCAAAGATAAGTCATTCCCACTTTTAACACGAATAAGGCAAAAATGCGTTTATAGGTTTGTATATTGCAGCCTTAATTCTGATATATGAGATTGAATGTGCCTATAGTTGGTTTTCTTTTAGGACTGTTTTTGCCGCTGATAGGATTGTTTCTGGTATATACTTTTAAGGGCAACCATCAGGGTGTAATGCATTTTGCCAGTTCACTCACCAGCCAAAAAGGTGTGGCGGCAAAAGTAGTGTTACTGAGTGTACTTATCAATCTTATCCCGTTTGCTTATTTCAACATGAAACGCCTCGATTATGCTATGCGCGGAGTTTTCATAGCTACTATGCTTTATGCAATGCTGGTCATCATGTTAATGTTTGTATGGTAGGCCTATGCGGTATTATCTCATAGCCGGCGAAGCCAGTGGCGACCTACATGGCAGCAATCTGATCAGGGCCTTGCATGATCAGGATCCACATGCTGATATCCGATGCTGGGGTGGCGACCGGATGCAGGCTGCCGGGGCAACGGTTGTAAAACACTACAGGGAGCTTGCATTTATGGGCTTTGTGGAGGTTATTGTGCACCTCAGAACCATTCTTAGTAATATTGATTTCTGCAAAAAAGATATTACCCTCTTTAAACCAGATGTGCTGGTTCTCATCGATTACCCTGGTTTCAATATGCGCATTGCCGGATGGGCAAAAAAAGCAGGAATAAAAGTCGTTTACTACATATCTCCGCAAATCTGGGCCTGGAAAGAAAACAGGGTACATAAAATAAAACGGGATGTTGATAAAATGTTGGTAATACTGCCCTTTGAGGTGGAATTTTATAAGAAGTGGAATTTTGATGTTACCTATGTCGGCCATCCGCTGGTAGAGGTGGTAAGGCAGGAAAAAGAAAATGTGCCGGTTGTGCCACTCTCCGGCAAGCCAATTATTGCGCTGCTACCCGGCAGCAGGGCCCAGGAGATAAAGGTGAAGCTGCCCATTATGCTACAAATGGTGAAGCACTTCCCTGAATATTGTTTTGTTGTGGCCCAGGCAGCAGCATTGCCCGATAGCCTTTATAAAGAAATTATCGGCAGTTCAGATGTGCTACTAGTAAAAGACCAGGCATACAACCTGCTGAAACAGGCAAAAGCCGGCCTTATAACCAGTGGCACTGCCACGCTCGAAACTGCCCTGTTCGGGCTGCCGCAAGTGGTTTGCTATAAGGGCAACCCGTTATCTTTCTGGCTGGCTACAAAACTGGTAAAGGTGAAGTATATATCGCTGGTAAACCTGATCATGGACAAGCCGGTTGTAACTGAACTGATACAGGACCAGCTAAATGAAAACAACCTGAAAACAGCCCTTACCCGTCTGCTGCTGAATGCAGATTATAAAGCAGAGCTACAGAACGACTACAATACCCTTTGGCACAAACTGGGCGACAGCCCTGCCTCGCAAAACGCTGCCATGGAGATAATAGCTCTAGTGACGAAATAAGCGCGATTACATAACTATAATAGCAATCAGAAACAATAACAGTGATATACGGTTCATTCCATTCATCATTTTTACGTCCATATTCCGTGGATCATCAGGGTTTCGTTTACGGATATATAGATATTTAAGCACCTGATTCCAGATACCAGATTTCATTTTTCAATTTCTTTCAAATAAAGTTAGAGAAAATTATCGGAATAGTTATATTTGCAGCCCGGTTGGGGAATTAGCTTCCCGAAAGGTTCCGGGGCTAGAGTGCTTGCTGTCCCGAAGGCTTTCGGGAAAGAGGTAACTGGTTCGATAGTTTAACTTTTGATCTTTATTTTGGGGAATTAGCTCATTTGACTAGAGCGCTTGCTGTCCCGAAGGCTTTCGGGAAAGAGGTAACTGGTTCGATGGTTTAATTTTTGATCTTTATTTTGGGGAATTAGCTCATTTGGCTAGAGCGCTTGCTGTCCCGAAGGCTTTCGGGAAAGAGGTAACTGGTTCGATGGTTTAAATTTCGATCTTTATTTTGGGGAATTAGCTCATTTGGCTAGAGCGCTTGCTGTCCCG
>CAIVEH010000120.1 GCA_903904855.1 uncultured Bacteroidota bacterium
AACTTTAAAGAATACAACACGGGAATCAAAATAAATAAATTAGATGTGGACCCCAAACGGATATCTTACCTTAGCAAATTACCAGAACTCAACTACAGAATTTATCCTTAATGGTGTACTTTATTTAATCAACATCACTAAGAAAGAATCCAGATTTTGAACCATTAGACAAATTTTGGAAAAAGGAAAGAATTTACCGTAATATAAATACTGGGGAGCATTGGTATTTCGACTACTTTCATAAAGATAACAAAATACACTACGAAATTTTTGACAATACCGGTGACGTATATCTGGGCGAAGCGGGTGAGGATGGCGTGAAGAAACCTGGAACCAACATAGGTAATAAGAAAATCAGTAATATTTTATAGACCAAGTACGCGGTTTAATTTTTCATTCTCTCGTATTGTGGTCAGTTGTAAGTAGGGTCCTTGCCGAACAGCGTCCCTCCGCACAAACGTGCCATGGCCACTGAAGCTAGATGGGTGTACTTTAACTTTTCCCCCAAAAATCTCATTATATAATCAAAAAAATGCCCCGCATTCGCGGAGCATTTTCAAAATAAACTTCTGAATAAATATTACTTAATCATAAACGCTTTTTCACCTTGCTCACATAATCCAGTTTCTCCCACGTAAAGAATACTATCTTCATGTTCTTGCTTTTGCCTGGCTCTTTTGAAGGTTTTGGTTATTACATCCTCTTTTTTAATTTGTTCGCCCGGCCAGTTGGTAAGTCCCATATTTGGCTTTGTTGAATCTGCCCGGAGTTTTATCATTTCTGCGGCAGTATGAGCATGAATTGCCCAATGGAATTTGTTCTGGATAGTAGCAAAAAAATCTCTTGTAGGTTGTGTGCTGACATCATAATCCATACTGGTTGCATAGATATCACATACTTTACGATAAAATATTTTTTCACTGCTGCGTATATCACGGATGCGCGACAGCAATTCATCGAAGAAATTATTGCGGGCCTGTTTCAGCCGTTCATCATCCAGCACAAAACCTTTAATGATATATTCCCGGAGCCGTTGGGTTGCCCATATCCGGAAATGGGTGCCCACATGAGATTTTACCCTATAACCCACCGAAATAATTACATCAAGATTATAATGCGCTGTATCCCTGCTCACCTTACGCTTACCTTCCTGTTGAACTGTTCGGAAATTCCGAACAGTTGCTTCCTCATGCAATTCACCCTCTTCATAAATATTAGTGATATGCTCACTGATCGTTGATTTCGCTTTCTGAAACAATTCACTTAACTGATTCAAAGAAAGCCAAACAGTTTCATCCTCCAGCCGTACATCAACTTTTGTAGCGCCACCAGGCAATTGGTAAATTAATATTTCTCCCTTATCAGTCATTCATCAAAATACATTTTATATTTTATTAGCATAAAGGTAGTTAATAAAATTAAAATCCATGGCTGCGGGATATGTAATCCCGCCCTAAATGGCATGGGATTTTTAATCCCCGAAAACATTTCCCTCATAGCCATTTTGTGCCAACCATGTCCCCACCTCTCCAGGCTACCAAAGCTGCAGTGTTTCCCAACCACCAACCTAAAACCCAGCACCTCCCCTGTTGTTCAAGGTGTTCTAATTATATAAAATAATTATGTTCTTCAATATTTTCCGAAGGGAATCTGGAAGTGCAGATAAAACCCCTTCTCCAGAGCCTGCCCTGAGCTATAGCCGAAGGGCCTGCGCTGCTCAGAAAATGAACCAACCTGTTGTTCCGGATGTTAGCGTAGCGCATCAGGAACTGCAAATAAATCTCCGTCTCATACGGCATTTGAAAAACCTCAGCCCAAGGTATTAAACGTGATAATATACAAACTCTTTGCAAATCCTGTCTTTCCTGAAATCATTTAAATCGTGTTCAAACAAATTGCCCGCACCGCGCTGGGGCACTGCCCGAAGGGCCTGTACTTAGCATTACCTGTTGTTACGGATGTTAGCATAGCGCATCTGGACTTGAAAATAAATCTCCGTCTCTTCCGGCATTTGAAAAACCTCAGCCCAAGGTATTAAACGTGATAATATACAAACTCTTTGCAAATCCTGTCTTTCCTGAAATCATTTAAATCGTGTTCAAACAAATTGCCCGCAC
>CAIVEH010000121.1 GCA_903904855.1 uncultured Bacteroidota bacterium
TAAAGAATACAACACGGGAATCAAAATAAATAAATTAGATGTGGACCCCAAACGGATATCTTACCTTAGCAAATTACCAGAACTCAACTACAGAATTTATCCTTAATGGTGTACTTTATTTAATCAACATCACTAAGGCAAGTTCTTTACTAGAAAAATTTATTTTTTGCAAAGCTATGTCCAAAGATCGTTTGTAGGTTTGTTTTCCAAAAGTTTATATTGATCTTTATACAAACATGAATGGTTTTCAACCTCATATATTTTCAAATCGCTAAACTCTTTTGGAAGTTGCTCTCGTGTAAGATATTTTTTTTGAGAATTACCCTCGCTGATATAGCCTTTTTGCTCTAAAATCTCGAATCCCTTCCTCGCTCCAGCATGTAAATAAACTTTATCTGGTTCCAAGTTTTTGAAACGAGCAATCCTAATTGTGGTATCATATATTGAGAGTTCACCAAACCCTTTTACCTTTGATTCTGTGACTATCTGCATTAGTTCATCAAACGATCTGGCTGCATTTATTTCATTAAGACGCTTAAATAAATTATTGCGAACAAGTTTAGTTATTTCCAATGAAACACCTCTAACATTTTTATCTAGATCCACGAAGACTTCTTGATGATTGTGCCGGATGAAATATTCTATTCCGTCCTTTGTCAATTTAAATTCACCATCGCAAGAAAAAACAATAACTTCTGTTAAATTAGGAAGCTGCTTGTAAAACTTCAGATACGTATCTAAGTAGTCTTTATGTGACTCAAAAATAAATAGCATATCAATCGAATCTCCAACGCTATTTCTATATTTGAAATATTCGCAAGGTTCATCAATATACTTTTGTACTAAGGATTCTAGTGTCATCAAATTGATTTATTGTACTTTATAATAAATTTCCCCTGTATCTGATGCATGCCTTCTTTTTATTAAAATCATATCATTTAACCCAATCCTACCGTCTAATACCAACATCAAATCTGCTCCATCCATTAAAATCATCGACTTTACAACGCTACTTCCTGTTTTGGTAGATTCTTTTGAGAAACCATCCAACGAAATAAAAAGGCCTACAGTTGATTTAAATTTACCCTCTATCTTTCCACCAAAGGCATATAAGTCGGCGGCATTGATTGGTGTTTTTTGCCATTTTGCTTCTAATAAATAATCTTGACTATCAAATGTAAATGAACCATCTATTTGCTCTCCAACAATTTTAAATGAACCCTTGGCTTCAAGATCAAATAAGTGAAAAAGTTCGGCAAGCAATTTTTCAAATTTAAATCCTCTTTGTTGTAAATTGCTATGAAGTGCTATTTCCAAAAATAAATTCTTGAGATTTAATAATTTGTCCGAAAAGGATATGGAAGTTTTGATTTTCTCTTCATTAATTTTACGGATTGATTCCGATTTCGATTTTTCTTCTAGAATTTCGAAATACCCTTTTGTTTGAACACGCAATTTTTGGACTGCATCTTTTGCTCTTTTGGTTAACTGTCCTCCTTTGTCTTTATCCCAATAGGCCAAATGACTAAAGTCTTCGAAATTGCCGACCTCATAAAACAACTTTAGTAAATCATCTTGAAAAATTTCTTGTCTAGTTGCCATACGATCGATTAAGAGAGAAACACTTTCATATTTTTGTAGTGTCCAATCAATCGTTGCCACAATTGTAGAATTTTCAATAGTTAGTTCAACAAATTTGCGCAAGTCTTCTTTTTTCCAATAAAGATTAGCTAATGCCTCCTTTAACGCTAAAATCGACTGTGTGGAAATTCGTTTTGTTTTCATTAGTTAAAATGCAATACTAAGTGACAAATTTAATTAAATTATTCATATAATTTTCAAGTTTTATTATGTTAGGTGTTAAGCAGAAATTTTTTTTCGCAGGGATTACTCCGCATTAAATTAAAAATACTCATTTATTTTTTTGTGAATGAATTTATAGAAATATAATCACAACATTATAATCAGAACATCTCTTTTAAATAAAGCAGTTGCTTTTATTATTGATCAAAATACAATAGGTAATAACAGCAAGATTTTGTCCATAATATTTTGAGTTTTTTTATTATTGTGAGTTTACAAAAAAGTGTCTGTATAAAATAAAAACTAATATGCAATTAAGATTTAAAAAGTAGAAAAATAGGTTACTTATCAATTTACCTATTCAATATTTTCAATTCAACATTACATTTTGTCCCAAATTTTTTATAGATTTGGGACAAAACAGAATTATGGTAGCTGAAAAATCTATTGAAAACAATGTGTTTGAAGAGATTGAAGCACATAAAATAGGGAAAATTTATAACTCAAGAGATTTTTCTAATGTATATGCAGAAGAGTCGGTGAGGAAGGCTTTTCAGCGGCTCGAAATGCAGGGAAAATTGGTGCGGCTTGGGAGGGGGCTTTATCTGTATCCCAGGCAGGACCCACGATTGGGCATTATTTACCCTTCTATAGCAGAAATAGCAGATCAGATAGCCCGTAAAGAAAAGCTACGTATTATACCTACCGGCCAGCAGGCGCTACTACAGCTTGGGTTATCGACCCAGGTGCCTATGAAGTCAGTTTATCTCACTGATGGCGGGCCAAGAAACATTCAGTTAGGCAACAGGGTTCTGGTATTCAAGCCTACCACTCCAAAGATGCTGGCGCTTAAGGGAAAGATAAGCGGCCCTGTGGTGCAGGCACTTAAAACACTGGGCAAAGATGGTATAGACAATGAGATTCAAAATAAGTTAGCTTCGCTACTGGATAAAGAGAATCCGATTATTGCAGAAGCAGATGCGATGCTGGCTCCTGCATGGATACGTGAAATTATAATGAAGCTTCTTAAAACTAAATAGTACGGTTATGGTAGCCTGGATAAAATTACCGAGGAATCAGAAACTGGCAATAATTACCAATGTTGCCAACAGGAAGGGCTACAATGAGCAGGTAGTTGAAAAAGACATCTGGGTAACATTGGCACTTGAAGCATTATTCGGTCTGCCTGAAATAGGCAACAATCTGGTGTTTAAGGGAGGGACCTCTTTAAGTAAAGGGTATAATCTTATAGACCGGTTTTCGGAAGATATAGATTTTGCAATAGACAGGAAATTCCTCGGATTCCATCAGGAAACCCTTAGTAACACTAAAATAAAACATCTACGTAGAGCATCCTCTGACTTTGCAAGGGAAACCCTTGCACCAGGACTATTAGCAAAATTACTGGAGATGGGTGTGCCTGAAGGAGAATTTAAAGTGCTATACAATGCTGAAGTAGAACCGGATACAGACCCATTACCTATCCATATTGAGTATAAACCTGTTGCTGGTAATTCTAATTATCTGGCAGATAAAGTAATTTTAGAAGTAGGGGCACGTTCGCTGATGGAGCCTGCGGAAAAGAGAACAATACAATCTTTTGTAGCCGAAGTTTATGCGGGTGAGGATTTTGCAGGAATGCCTTTTGAAGTATCGACTGTTATCCCAGGGCGAACATTCCTGGAGAAAATATTTCTGATACATGAGCAGTTCCAGTTAGCTGATCAAAGCCCTCCCCGCAACCGAATGTCACGTCATCTTTATGATATTGAAAAGCTGATGGACACGACTAATGCGACTAATGCTCTAAGAGATAAAGACCTGTATGAACACATTGTAGCACACCGTAAAGCGCTTACCCCAATTAAAGGGATAACTTATGAAAAACATATTCCATCTGAGATAGCCATTTTGCCACCGCCGGAAATGATGGATTTGTGGGAAAAAGATTATTCGCAGTTTATTGATCAAATGGTTGTGGGTAAGAAATTGAAATTTGGTGAATTGATAACACGGCTTACCCAACTTCAAGAAAGTATAAGGGCAATAAAGTGGTAATATATTACTATTGGCTACCTCAGTATAGGCCAATAGCGAGATGTTGTTGAAGCGTGCTATGGCCACTGAAGCTGAATAGATGCAAAATGCCTGGACCCCAAAAACCTTTTTCCCCACTTCATAAAAACTGCATCAACTATATTTATACCTGAATAATACCTGATAAAACACTTTATAGTAACTTTGTCGTCAATTTACTTAATAAGGATGGAAATTAAACAACTATATACAGGATGCCTGAGTGAGGCGGCTTATTTTATTGCCAGTGAGGGCGAGGCGGCTGTTATTGATCCGCTGAGGGATGTGGATACTTATATACAAATGGCGGAGGAAAGAGGCGTGAAGATCAAGTATATTTTTGAAACCCATTTCCATGCCGATTTTGTGAGCGGGCACCTGGACCTTTCCAGGAAGACGGGTGCGCCTATTGTATACGGGCCCGATACCGAGGCTGGTTTTAAAGTGCATATTGCCAGCGATGGTGAGGAATTCAAGGTAGGTAAACTGAGCATCACTGCACTACATACTCCCGGCCATACACTGGAGAGCACTTGCTACCTGCTGAATAACGAGGCGGGTGAGCCTTATTGCATTTTCACCGGCGATACCTTGTTTGTGGGCGATGTGGGCCGCCCCGACCTGTTCAGCGGCAACATGAGCAAGGAAGACCTGGCGGCCATGATGTATGATTCACTGAATAACAAAATAAAACCGCTCAACGATAATATTATTGTGTATCCGGCTCACGGGCCGGGCTCGAGCTGCGGCAAAAACCTTGGGCCGGAAACATCCAGTACTATAGGCGTGCAGAGGGCTACCAACTACGCCATGCAGGAAATGACCAAGCCGGAGTTTATAAAAGCAGTAACTACAGGGCTAAATACCCCGCCTGCCTACTTCCCCATAAATGCCCGGATCAATAAAGAAGGGTATGAAAGCATGGAGGATGTGTATGTGAAGGGAATGCATGCGCTGAGCATTGCTGAATTTAAACAAAAGGCCAAAGATGGCGCGTGGATACTGGACACCCGGCCATCATCGGTGTTTACCAGTGGTTTTGTGCCTGAATCACTGAGCATAGGGCTTGACGGAAGGTATGCCGAGTGGGCGGGAACACTGCTGCCCAATACCCAGGACCTGATACTGGTTACGGAGCCGGGCAAGGAAAAGGAAAGCATTACCCGACTGGCCCGTGTGGGTATAGATAATGTGCATGGCTACCTGGATGGTGGCTATGAGGCATGGCGCGATGCAGGCCAGAAAACCGACATGATAATAGACATAGAACCCGATGAACTGGCGATGGACATACCCCACGACCCAAGGCTGGAGGTGATAGATGTGCGGAAGGCCAGCGAATTTGATGCCGGCCATGTGAGGGGCGCACTCAATGCCCCGCTGGATACCCTGATGGACCCGCTGAATGTGGCTATGATAGACGATGAGAATAACCTATACGTGCATTGCGCCGGCGGCTACCGCTCGGTGATTGCAGCATCGATACTGAAACGCCATGGCTACCATAACCTGCGGAATGTGCTGGGTGGCTACGGGAAAATGAAATTGGAGAAAGGGATACCGGTGGTAAGTAGTGATAAGGTGAAACTGAACTAAGCTTTCACCCGCCGCGGCGGGCCAGGACGCAAAGTGTATTATTTAGTGTTAGCGTATTATAAAAATTAAAGGACGCAAAGCCATGCAGTAAATAAATGCAACGGGATGTTTTACCTGAGTTTGCTTATCCAGGCTTCCGGATTCAGGTTTGTTCTTGCTTTCTTAGAACCACTAGACTTCCAAACCTGGAAATTGATAACAGGTAAATCTTCAATGTTTTTACCCACATGGCCTATTACCTGTTTTAAAGCAATATGATCACCAACCTTTAAAGTAGTATTAGCTAAACCATTGTAAAGTGTGAAAAAGTTACCATGCTTTATCATAACGATCTGAGTGCTGCCATCTGCAGTAAAAACATTTGTTACCTCACCCTCAAAAACAGCACGAATAGGGGCATTTTCATCGGTCTGGATATCAATACCATTATTGGTAATCATTACCTGCTTGTATAATGCATGTGGGTGAGAACCAAAATGATCTGTAATAATACCCTTCTCTACAGGCCATGGCAGCTTACCTTTGTTAGCTTCAAACTTGTCGGCCAGCGCCGCATCGGCTGGTGTTAACATGAGCGAAACTTCTGGTCGCGGGGCCTTTGGTTTTGGAATTACTGGAGTTGGAACGTTCTCTCCCGGTTTAGCCGGATTGGTTTTTTCGGGCACTTTAACAGGAACAGGGTTTGTTTTGGCGATGGCAGCGGCTTTTGCAGCTTCGGCTTTCTGGGCTTCTTCTGCTTTTTTGGCTTCTTTGGCCATTTCAGCTTCAATGTAAACCTGGATAGCCTTGTTAATCCTGTTGGCAACAATCCTGTTTTTTTCAATGTTGCTCATCAGTTCCTTCTCCTTGCCTTTGAGCTGGTTGATTACATCATTGGTCTGGTTTGTTTCCTTTTGCAGCTCCTGTTTCTGCTGCACTTCCTTGCCCAGCAATTCGTCCTTCTGGGCCTTGGTTACATTCAGCTCGCCTATTTTGTGCTGGAGCTGGTTTTGGGTAGCACGTATCTGTTCTACCTGCTGCTTGCGGAAATCCCTGAATTTTTTCAGGTATTTCATTCTCCGTATGGCATCATTAAAGTCGCTGGACGAAAACAGAAATGCCAGCATACCAAATGAGCTGCGGGTTTCGTAGGCATACCTGATAGATTGTGCATACCTGATTTTCAACTGCTCCAGTTTCAGTTTCAGGTTTACAACTTCTTTCGATGAGGTTTTAATGGTACTCTCTATATTACTGATCTCGTCATTAATATTGCCGATGAGGCTCTGGCGCTGTGCGAGTTTGGTCTGCAATGCCCGCAACTGGCCAAGGGTAGCATTTTTATCTTTCTTTATAGCACTGAGTTCCTTTTCAGTTTCATTTATTGCATCCTGGTACTCTTTTCGTTTTGCTTCAAGCTGGGCTTTGGAATATAGCTGCTGAGACTGCGTCTGCGCAAAGGCCGAAACAGATAAAAGCAGGCAAAGTATAAACCAGGTAAAGCGCATGAATAAGAGAGTGTGAAACAAAAATAACCAAATATTACAGCTAGTTGCACTCAGGACCAACTTTTAAGGGTATTTTATCAGTTTTTTACTTTAAATAATAAAATTCAGGTTCATTTATTGCTATAGTTTGTTTTCTTTTGCTGCAAAGAGAGAAATATGCTTTATTCAATGACAGGGTTCGGACGGGCTGAGGCAACAGTAAATGGCCGCCAGGTGGTAGTGGAAGTAAAAGCCCTGAATGGCAAACAATTTGACATAAATACCAAACTGCCTCCCATACTCAGGTCTTACGAACTGGATATACGCACCATGCTGAGCACCATGCTGCTCAGGGGTACAATAGACCTTACTGTAAATGTGAAACAGGAAGGCGCATCGAAACCCATGATAGTGAATACCGACCTGGCTTTGTTTTACTACCAGGGCATGAAACAGATTGCCGAACAAACAGGATTACCACAGGAGAACATTATATCTACCCTGATGCGGATGCCTGAGGTTGTGGCTCCTGATACCGATGTACTGCCCGAAAGTGAATGGGAGAATGTGAAGAAGGTAATTGAATCGGCGGCTAACCAGCTGATGGAGCATCGGCTTCATGAGGGTGAGGCATTGCTGAGAGATATAAGGTTACGTATTAATAACATTGACAAGCTGCACGAAAAGATCATTCCGCTTGAGGCTGAAAGAATGGAGCGGGTTAAGGCGCGCCTCAACCAGTGGCTGGAGGATATGACTAATAAGGAAAAGGTAGATGCCAACCGCTTTGAACAAGAGATGATCTACTACATGGAGCGTATGGATTTCTCAGAAGAAAAAATAAGGCTGAAACAGCATTGCACCTACTTCAACGATACCATAAATGAAAATGATGCATCAATAGGCCGTAAGCTCAACTTCATACTGCAGGAAATAGGCAGGGAAATAAACACGCTGGGTTCTAAAGCCAATCATGCCGAGATACAGCAGATCGTTATTAATATGAAGGATGAACTGGAGAAAGCAAAAGAGCAGATACTGAACATACTGTAAATGGGCCAATAGGTAAATAAAAAAGGGAACGAACTTCGTTCCCTTTTTTATTAATAACAACACTATTTCTTTTTTAGTGCCAGTATACTCCAGTCGGTTTTCTCAGCCTTGATCCGGTTGGTCAGTACACCAAGGCCTTCAATTTCCATTTCTACCACATCGCCGTCTTCCAGCCATATATCTTCGTGGTTGGGGTCGTTTAACCGGGCAGTGCCGTTCAGCTCCAGGAAGCAACCTGTGCCTACTGTGCCGCTGCCAATCACATCGCCGGGCAGTACATCCACACCATAGGCGCAACGCTCTATTATCTCAGCAAAAGTCCAGTCCATATCGCCCATATTGCCCTGGCTTACCTGTTCGCCATTTACAGTGCAGGTCATTTTAAGGTTGTATGCATTGCCGGTATGGTTGGGTTTTGCTTCTATTTTGAAAGCTTCCAGTTCATCAGGGGTTACCAGCATCGGGCCGATAACGGTACTGAAATCCTTGCCTTTTGCAGGGCCCAGATTCAGCAGCATTTCTTCCATCTGGAGGGTGCGGGCGCTCATATCATTCATGATCATGTAGCCACCTATGTATTGATCGGCATCAGCAGCTTTTATGTTCCTTCCCTTTTTGCAGATCACTATAGCGGCTTCCAGTTCAAAATCCAGTTTCCTGAAGTGGTCGGGCATGCAGTATATATTACCCGGTCCCTGTATGGCATTGTGGTTGGTGAAATAGAAAATGGGGTATTGGTCAAATTCAGCTATCATATCCACTTTGCGGTTGCGGCGGGCTGCTGCCACATGCTGGCGGAACGCATAACCATCCCTGCAGGAAGTGGGGTGTGGCACAGGTGCCAGAATTTCCTCAGGTGGGTATGGAATCCCTTTAACTTCGATCTTACCTCTTTTTAGCTGTGATTCCACGCGCTCCATGATCGGGAAATCGCGCTCCCAGTGCTCCAGCAGTTCCTTCATTGTGGCTGGCAGGTGCGGTGCAGCCAGGTTGGTATCATACAACTTGTTGCTGATTAAGAAAGCCAGTTGCTCTTTTCCGCTCCGGGAATATGTAACTAATTTCATTGAACTATTGATTTGGGCGTAAAATTAGTTGTTATCAACAGTTTACACAATGTTTATTTGCCGTCAGGAATATTTACCTTCTTTTGAAGTATTATTGTGTCAGAATCTGCAATTATGCCATCTACTTACGAACAGATTTTTGAGAATAATAAGAAATGGGTAGCCAACATGATTACCCGTGATGCTGATTTTTTTGAGAAACTGGCAAAAGATCAGACTCCTGACTACCTGTATATAGGCTGTTCAGACAGCCGGGTGCCAGCCAATGAAATAATGGGCCTTGAGCCCGGTGATGTTTTTGTGCACCGTAATGTGGGCAACCTGGTCAATAATACCGATCTCAATGTGCTGACAGTTATCAATTTTGCGGTGAAGCACCTTAACGTGAAACACATCATTGTGTGCGGGCATTATAATTGTGGTGGAGTTAAGGCTGCAATGATACCTAAAGATATGGGCCTGCTCAATCCGTGGCTTAGAAATATTAGGGATGTGTACCGGATGCACTCGCAGGAGCTTGATGCAATAACCGATGAACAAAAACGATACAGCAGGCTGGTAGAACTGAATGTAATAGAGCAGGCTACAAATGTAATTAAGACTGCCACTGTGCAGAAAGGCTACCAGAAAAATGGATGTCCCATTGTGCACGGATGGGTATTTGATCTGCACTCTGGCATTCTGATAGACCTGAATATCAATTTCAAAGCAATTCTTGAGAGTATCCAGAAAATCTATAACCTCACAGGCATAGATTCGGAGCATAATGAGGATGGAGAAGAATTATAGCCATTTTGCAAAATCCAGGTAGTTACTTCCCTTTCCACATTATGCAACTATCACTTCCTGTGCGCCATGTTCAATCCTGAACTTTATGGTGTTTTCACAAACGTGAGCATCCCCATCAGTCTGCATCAACCGCAAACCGGGGTTTGAGACAGAGATATCTTTACCTTGCAGATGACGCACAAATGGGCTGCTGGTTATAGTACCTTGCATGCCCCTTAAAGCTAGTAGGCCACCCAATATTTTTGGAAACTTCTTAATAATGATTAAGTTCATTATACCATCAGTAAAGTCGGCCATAGGGGCAATCTTGAAATTATAACCAAACTGCTGGCCATTGGCAACATTGATCATAAAGGCACGTTCATTGAATTGCTTGCCATCCACGGTTATCTGCCAGCTCCAAGATTTATAGAGCCACAAGTATTTTGTTACCAGCCAGCTGTAAATCCAGAAGCCCCTGGTTTCGCTTTTGGCAAACTTCTTAGATATAAGCGCATCAAACGCCACGCCGGCAGTGCTGATAAAAGGCTGGTCATTGGCATAGCAAACATCCATTTTCACCGTATTCCCCTTATTGATCAGTTTCATTGCTTCACCTGTATCCAAAGGTATCTTCATTGTGCGCGCCATTCCGTTGCCCGATCCTTTGGGTATTATGCCTAATATTGTTTTGGTTCCGATTAGGCCCTGCACAATATCATTTACGGAACCATCGCCACCCACTGCAACGACAGCATAAGCACCGTTTCGTGCAGCCTGACCGGCCAGTTTAATGCCATGCTTTGCAAATTCGGTATGAAGAATTTCGTGAGAATACAGCTCATTATCGAGGTAAGAAGCTATTGCATCTTTAATTTCTTTCTGCCGTTCTACACCTGATTTTGGATTTATGATAAAGACGATGTGCTTTTTGCTCATATTATCTGTGCTTTGAGGCTGAGGTCCATACTTACTGCATGATGAATAATGGCGCCAGCCGAAATATAATCTGCACCAGCCTTTGCGTAATCTCTTATATTACTGAGATTAATCCCACCCGAAGCTTCAGTTTCAAACCTGCCTGCTATAAGTTCCACAGCTTCTGCAACCTGGGCCGGAGTAAAATTATCCAGCATAATCCGCTGCACATTTCCGGTATTTAAAACCCGCCTTACATCTTCCAGGTTCCTGGTCTCCACTTCAATACCAAGGTCTAAATTATTAGTCAGCAGATATGCATTGGTCCTTTTTATTGCCTCTTCTATTCCACCACAAAAATCTATATGGTTGTCCTTCAGCATAATCATATCATACAAGCCCATTCGGTGATTAACACCACCACCAATTTTCACAGCTTCTTTTTCATAACGCCGGAACAAGGGAGTTGTTTTGCGGGTATCCAGTATTTTGGTTTTGAAATCTTTTATTGCATCCACATACTGATGGGTCAGTGAAGCTATACCACTCATCCGTTGCATACAGTTCAGGGCAAGCCTTTCAGCTTTGAGAATAGTGTGTACCCTTGCAGATACTTCAAAGGCTACTTCGCCTTTTAGCACTTTTTCGCCATCAGTTTTGAAAAGTTCAAAAGACGCATCCGGTTCGAGAAACAGAAAAATCTCACGGGCAAGGTTAATACCTGCTATTATGCCATCTTCCTTTATCTTAAGTACTGCTTTGCCGCGAGCCTCGGCCGGGATACTTGCTAGCGTGGAATAATCGCCACCCCCAACATCCTCCAGCAAAGCTGCCTGAATAAATTCCCTGTTATCCAATAATAATTTTTTAAAATAGTTGGCAAAATTAGGAGAATAGAAGGTATTTCAATGTTAAATATTTGTGTTGCAGGGAATTATCTGGTTATGGACGAGTATTATTATCAGGCTTGATCATTCCTTTTTACTCACATTATACTTGTAAATCCTGTCCCAATAATTGGCGTAGTCGCCCTTGTGCGGACCGAATAAAACCTTAATTACTTTAACCGAATCGTCGGCAGTAATCGTAATTTCTGTTTTTTCTTTAGTATCCAGCCACAGCCCTTTATATACAAAGCTGTTCGTTTTCTTATCGAATACCGGCTTGCTTTCAATTGCCGCTTTCATTGGGTGTTTCTTATCGGCGGTATAAAAAATCTGCACAAATTTACCGGCAGGGTTTATTTCAATTTCACCATCAATTTTCAATCCTGTAGAGTCGTAATTGTAAATTACTTTGCCTCCATTTTCAGGGCTTGTAGTTATAAAATCATCCATAGTCAGCGAATGGAAAACATAATACAGTGGCTTAACCGGTTCTTTCTTTACCTCAGTTCCGGCAGGATGGGTCTGAGCAAGCAAGGAAACCGGGAATAATAACACTATCCACATTAATTTCATAAGCAAAATATTAAAGAAGTCTGTTGCAAGCTGCTTTCATTAATCGGGGCCAGCCTGTTATTTCATTTGAAACAATACAAAATTACTCAAAAAACCACGAAATGCCCTGATATAAAAAGGTTAGGTGAGCAGAATCGGACCAATTTTACTTTACCTCCTTGTGCCACAGTAATCCACCATCACCATAGCTCAGAAATCTGAAATCATGATGCATGGCATAATCATAAACTTTGCGCCAGTCATTGCCGATAACTGCAGCAACCAATAATAGCAGGGTACTATGAGGCTGGTGAAAATTGGTAACCAGTCCGTTAACTACCTGGAATTTATAGCCCGGAGCAATCAGTATTTGAGTGCGTGTTACCAGCCTTGAAAAGCTGTTCTTGTCCAGGTAGGCTACTATTGCTTCAAGTGCCTCTTCATTAGTGCAATCACAAATTAACTCATAGGGGTCCCACTGGCCAACGGCTATGCCCTGCCAGTCTATATTTATCCCTTTTATCAGCTTGCAGCCTATCCAGTAAAGGCTTTCCAAGGTGCGGAGTGATGTTGTTCCAACAGCAACAATGTTTTTTCCAAGGTTGTTCAGAATATTTACGATTACAGCACGGTCAACATCCATCCATTCGGCGTGCATATCGTGCTCCGCCATTGTAGCGGCCTTCACCGGTTTGAAAGTGCCAGCGCCTACATGCAGGGTAACATACAAAATCTGGATGCTTTTTGCAGCCAGCCCTTTAAATATTTCTTCCGTAAAGTGCAGTCCGGCTGTTGGGGCTGCCACACTACCTTCATCTCTTGCATAGGTTGTCTGGTAAGTCGATTCGTCTCCTACCTCAGCTTCCCGGTGCAGGTAAGGTGGCAGGGGTATTTTACCTGCAAAATGCAATACCTCTGCAAAACTCAGATCTTCATTATCCCACTCCAGGCTAAGGATAAATGCAGATGCATTTCGCGACACTATTCTGGCTGACAATGTGAAATGTGGTAGCTCATGTGTTAACTGTAATACCATACCGGGTTTCCATTTACCTGCGCCGCCTACAAGGCACTCCCATATTACCTTTTGTTTTTGCAACATGGCGGTTTGTATATCAGGATACTGCATATCAGGCGCCAGGCAGAAAACTTCGATTGAACCACCGGATGGTTTTTTAAAAAGCAGCCTGGCATTCACTACCCTGGTCTGATTAAAAACCATCAGGGTGTCAGCAGGTATATAGTCTGGAATGTTTCGGTAAATGTCTTCTGAAGTATTACCTTCTTTATAAACCAGAAGTTTAGATGCGTCTCTTTCCGGCAACGGGTATCTGGCTATCCGGTCGTCGGGCAGCGGGTAGGTATAATCTTCTATTCGCAGGTTTTTGGGGTGCATTTTTTGGGTCATTTACAACTTCTTCAACTCATGTTTTATAAATGATTCCAATTCTTCCTTCCCTGGTAATTGAAGCATGTAATTTCTGACGAATAGCTGTTTATCCATGTCTGCTGTGGCATATTCCACCAATGCATCATTTTTATTGGTTACCAGTAAAATTCCTATTGGTGGATTTTCATCCTGCTGTTTCACTTCCTTTTTATAATAGTTGATATACGTATTCAGTTGCCCGGCATTGGTATGATTGAATTCATCAACTTTCAATTCTACAAGTACATGGCATCTGAGTAAGCGGTGATAAAAAACAAGGTCTATATAGAAATATTCATCCCCTATTAGTATTCTTTTTTGTCTTGCTTCAAGACAAAAACCGTGTCCCAGTTCCATAAAGAACTGCTGGAGATTATCAAGCAGAGCTGTTTCGAGATCACTTTCTTCTACCAGGTCTTTGGTTGGTAATCCCAGAAATTCAAAAGCATAAAAGTCCCTGATTAAGGACGAAGATTGAAAAGTTTCTGATTTGCCTTTTATCTTTTGCAACAACATTTCCGGTTTTCCGGAAAGACTGCTTCTTTCATAAAGCAGTGTGTTAATTTGCCTTTTCAATTCTCTTACGCTCCATGTTCCTTTTATTGCCTCTGCCGCATAAAAGAATCGCTTGGATGCATCATTAATAGCTAACAAAAGCGTTATATGCGAAAAGGATAGTTTATTTATTAGTGCATCTAATAGTATAGTTTCATTAGCTTCATTAGTGCCGGTTATTTCTTTATTATAATGATTATCAGTGATTTGGAATTCGTCAGACACTGTCTGACGAAATCCCATTGAACTATTTTTAATTTCAAATGGAATTTGATTAATCCTGATATTCGTTTTCTGTAATTCGTCAGACACTGTCTGACGAATTTGGGGATACATAATATAAAATAGTCTGTTCAGTTTCAGATTAGTAACTGAAAGTCCTTTTATATCCAGTGAATCAGATAAAATATCAAGCAGTTTATCTCCGTATTTAGCCCTGTCTTCCCCATTTTGTTCATACTCCACAATGTAATATCCAATCAGCCAATTACGGATAGTAAGCAGGCGGTTTACTGATTTACTGGCTTCGGCCTTTAATGAGCCATCAATATTCTGTATCTGAGAAACAAGAAGGTTTAACTGCATAGGCTTTGTTATAACTGTAAATTATTACTTACCTGATTTCTGGTATAGTTATCCCGGTAATTTTCCGATAAAGGTCTATAGCATAAAGATCAGTCATGCCGGCAATAAAATCAACTACCGATTGTAGGTCATGGTACACATTTTTTCCATCGTGCAATATCGGGAATTGTGAAGAAACCAGCTTAATGATCTTCCGAGATTTGCTTTCATCCGGATGGAGTACTGCATGCACAAACTCCTTCAATAAACCGCCTATCACGTTATAACCTGCAATCTCTATTTCTACCACTGCCCGGTAATTATAGATATGTTTCACAGAAAAGTCATTGATCCGCTCTATAAGTTTATGATCATCTTTTGAAAGACAACTCAGCAGGTCTTTTTCAAGTGTGCCGTTCAGCAGGACTTCCTCAAGTGCCATAAATGTTTTTGCCAGTTTATCTATCATCAACCCGATCCAACGTGCACGGATGTATTGTACCTTCTGGTTATCATCATTTATGTTAGCCAGTTTTTTTTCAAGATAGCTGCGCGAACTGTAGCCTGCCTCCTGGTCGAAGAAAGGAAGGAACATATCCATAAAAGTATTTAGCTGGATAAGATGCAGCCGGTGGGCATCTTCCAGATCTATTACCCGGTAGCAGATATCATCGGCGGCTTCGGTAAGATATACAAACGGATGACGGGCAAACACATGTTCAAAACCTTTTTTGGGTGGTATGTGCAATGCCATGGCAATATGCCTGTAGGTATTCAGTTCGGATTCAAAAAAGCCTGCTTTTTTTGTAGCGATCAGCCCGCTTATTTTATTAAAGCCTTCGATTGATGCACTGGGGTATTTCACAAGCGATGCCAGTGTGGAATAGGTGAGCCGGTAACCGCCGGGCTCCGGTTCGTTGAAGCTGTGGGTAAGTACCCTTAAAGCATTAGAATTGCCTTCGAACCGTTCAAAATCGCTGCGCTGGTTTTCGCTGAGTGCGTCGTGGATAATGGTTTTGGTATCTCCTTCAAGGCCTCTGAAAAAAGTACGTATAGCATCTTCACCCGAATGGCCGAAAGGCGGGTTGCCGATGTCGTGCGCCAGGCAGGCAGATGCAATAACAGAAGCCAGCTCATGCCGGTAAAATTCCCTGAAATCATCGCCCTCATCTTTGTACTTAGCTGCAATCTGTTCACCTACAGCTTTACCTAATGACCGGCCAACAGAAGCCACCTCCAGGCTATGAGTGAGCCGGTTATGAACAAAAATTGCGCCGGGCAAAGGAAATACCTGTGTCTTATTCTGCAAACGCCGGAAGGCAGATGAAAAAATAA
Organism: uncultured Bacteroidota bacterium; assembly: GCA_903904855.1. Lineage (GTDB taxonomy): Bacteria > Bacteroidota > Bacteroidia > Chitinophagales > Chitinophagaceae > Nemorincola. Next base: position 16,070 of record CAIVEH010000121.1, read on the forward strand.
TCCGGTCATAATCGCGCTGGAAATCATTGCGCATCGGGTCATATCTGTAGTTTTTCTTTTCAGACTCTCCCGTTCGTTGGCTTGTGTAAAGTGATGCCCAGTTCATTGTGTAAATATAGCCATCAAATCATGTCCCGACAAAAATGCACACACTCAGTTATACCCGATGCAGAAATCCAATCCGGATTTTTTAAAAGATGTGATTTTGCTTTACCTGGAATATGAACTATTCCCCATTACTTGTCTGGGGTAGAGTTTTAATAAAGTCTTCCGCTTCTTTCCGGGTTTTGAATCGTTTAAAACGCAGGCTGTCGGGTACATTACCCGATATCAGGAAAGTACTTCCGATGGGATTATTAAAAGGTTTAGATTGTGGCTTTTTGGCAGGAGCAACTTTTTCAGCAGGGGCAGGTTTTGATTCAGACATTGTAAGCGGAGGATATCTGGCATTTCTTATGGCCTTTTCTTCGGGCGTAAGCTTGCTATATGGTTTCACAGCTATAGGGTCATACATCTTGAAATCAACATCATCAGCATTCATAGCACTGTTGGCATAACTGGTATAGGCATAATCAACCAGTAACTGGGGTGCAATGCGCCTGTCAAATAGCTGCATTGGAGCATCGGTATTCAGCACATAGTCCGACAGTTCTCTTTGTTTGTACCTGTATTTATCTATGTTTATCCTGTACTCCTGTGGTTTTATTTTCCTGCTTCCCTGCGGTGTCATCCGGTTATTATTTATTGTCTTCAGCACCTCGGCATATTTCTTATCATTGCCAGCATGTATTTTGATGGGGTCATCGGTTTTGAGGCGTGTTTCACTGGTTTTATTGTAGAGTCCGGTACGCTCATAAAATTCCTGCACTACAATTGCGTTATTATAAATTTCCAAGCTGTCTTTTAGTGTTGCCTGTTCAGTAGTTGATTGGGCCAGGCTATTGCGGGCAAAAAAATTAGACAAAAAGATGATGCAGACGCTGAGCGTCCTGATCAGGCAAGAATTATATCGTTTAATAATATTGGTCACAAACAGGATATATCTATAAACGGTTATTGAATAAATATATTCTATTGGGAGCAAATAAAAAAGAGGAATGGAAAACAGTGATGCAAATTACCAGTCAGGTTGCAAATAGTACAGGCAACTATCAATTTGCAGGATACAAAAGTTTGGCTAATTCTATTTCATTCCAGCCCAGAAAGTAATTCCCTTTTCCAAGGTGCCACATCGGGCGTTTTATGAGTGAGGGGTTTTTTATCATCAGGGCTATGGCCGCCTGTTTATCAACAATACCTGCTTTTTCAATATCGGTTAAACCCCTGAAGGTTGTGCCCTTGGTATTGATTACCTTATCTGCTGGGTAATGTTTTAGCCATTCAGCAATTGTGTTTTTATCAATACCGCTTACTTTGTAATCGTGAAATGTGTAGGTCAGATTGTTTGCACTCAGCCATTTCAAGGCTTTTTGCATGGTATCACAGTTCTTTATGCCATAAATGGTAATCATTGTTCAAAAGTAATTAGCTGGGGTTTATAAAACTTAAAATATTGCTTTTCAAAGGCTATAGAATTGGTAGAAAGCAGACTTTTCTTATCAGAAATTAAAATTTCTGAAATTAACTTCCGAAGTTAATTTCATTTAATTATAAAAAATACGATATAAGAGTCGAGATTAATCCTTCAGTACCCCAAGATCTTTGCCAGCCTTAATGAAGGCATCGATGGCTTTATCAAGGTGGTGACGCTCATGTCCTGCGGATATCTGCACGCGGATACGGGCGAGTCCTTTAGGCACTACAGGGAAGAAGAAGCCAGTAACGAAAATACCTTCTTCCTGCATACGGGCAGCAAACTTCTGGGCTACTACTGCATCGTAAAGCATAATAGGGCAAATGGGGTGTGTGCCTGGTTTTATGTCGAAACCGGCATCGGTCATACGCTTACGGAAGTAGAGGGTGTTTGCTTCCAGCTTGTCGCGCAATTCAGTGGTTTCGCTAAGCATATCGAGTACAGCAATTGAAGCTCCTACTATGGATGGAGCCAAAGAATTGGAGAACAAGTAAGGACGGCTACGCTGGCGGAGCATATCAATGATCTCTTTGCGGCCGCTGGTAAAGCCCCCAGAAGCACCACCGAGCGCCTTACCCAGAGTGCCGGTGATGATATCGATACGGCCCATAACACCACACAGCTCATGCACACCACGGCCGGTGGCTCCCATAAAACCTGAGGAATGGCTCTCATCTATCATAACGAGGGCATCATATTTATCAGCGAGATCGCATATCTTGTCGAGATGGGCAATAGTGCCATCCATAGAGAATACGGAGTCGGTAACGATGAGGCGTGTGCGGCAGTCCATATTGGCCTGCAACTGGGCCTCGAGGTCGGCCATGTCGTTGTTTTTGTAGCGGCCACGGCGAGCCTTGCACAGGCGCGCACCATCAATGATAGAGGCATGGTTGAGCTCATCGCTGATGATTGCATCGTTTTCGCCCAGCAGGGGCTCGAAAACACCTCCATTGGCATCGAAACATGCCACATATAATATGGCATCATCGGTGCCCAGGAATTTTGAGATCTTTTCCTCAAGTTCTTTATGAATATCCTGGGTGCCACATATAAACCGAACAGAACTCATGCCATAGCCGCGGTGATCTATGGCTTTATGAGCGGCTTCAATTACTTTGGGGTGAGAGGAGAGGCCAAGGTAGTTATTGGCACAGAAATTGAGTACCAGGCGACCATTTACGGTAATTTCCGGGCCTTGTGGTGACTCAATAATACGTTCGCGTTTGAATAAACCGGCGTTTTCTATTTCCTGCAATTCAGACTGCAGCCTTGTATAAAATGAAGGACTTGACATGATATAATAAATTTAAAACAACTAAAAAGCCAGCTTTCCCCCATCAGTTAGTATAAACTGAGGTGCAGGTTTCGGCAGGATTAGTAGGTGTACTTGATGCGCTGTAATTGATAATCATCTGATGCAGTGTAAAAGTACCAGAGCCACTTACGGTGCTACCATTGCCACATATCTGGCTGGGTATTGAGATTGTATTATCCTGCTGATTGAAATATACCTGTACATTCACATTAGTACCATAACCGCCAAAGTTGTTAATGATCAGTTCGTTCTTCTGGCCACCATATGAACCGGTTGCGCTGAATTTATAATTGCGGCCTGTACATACATTGCTATCAGAAAGGCTGCCATAGAAGAGGGCTCCGGCATCGGGCGAAACTACAATAAGGTTCAGATTATATACCCTGGGCACCACCTGTGTATGTGTATAAGAAGTGAGGGCTACAGGGTATGTGCCATGCGCCATATGATTGGTATAAAAAGAAAAATTTGCTGTATATGTAGGTACTGCACTGAATGTATCTGGTGTTATTTTGATACCCGCCGGCAAACCGGAAAAAACCAGCATAATTGAATCTTCGGGATAACCATTGAGAAATTTTACCAATGCCGACATAGTGTAAACACCAGTATCGGGCAAGTAAATATCGTAGACCCCTGAAACATTGGCATCGTTGGTAACAGTGTAATTAACAGGCTGTTTCTGTATTTTTTCGCAAGCAGCAAATAAGACACAGGTAGTCAGTAAAAATAAAACTATTTTTCGCATACGGTAATTTTAAAGCGGAAAGATACGTTCATAATATTAAAAAAGTATCTGAAAACGGGCTATTTTTTTCAATTACACTGATAGAAGCACTCCGAGGTTATAAAACGGGAATGTATAAATCAAAACCAACATGGATAAACAGACCCATAATCTGGCCTTTGATTTCAGATGGATCTCGGATAAAAAGATAATCAGTAAATACAATCTACAATGTTCGCAGGTAGATATTATCGTTGACTTGGTTTGGTTTAAAAACAGTAGGGTTTAATAATCAATTCCCATATCCTTGTTATACATACCGGCAGCCATAAGTCCGTCGAACAACATGGTTTTAGTTTTTGGGTCATAGAATTTAAATGCGGTAAATTCTACACCATCCATCAGAGGTACCATATCGGCAACAATGGCCGGCACCTTTTTATGTCTTTCAGTTTCGATAAAAGCAAGACCTGCGGAGAGCAGGAAAGCACCAACCCCGGTCTGCATCAACCATTGCAGCTTACTGTGGTATTCCTGGTGAAAACCAGGGAAGAATTCTAAAACAAAATTACCAGCTGTATCAAGGCCGCAAGATTTGCCATAGGTTGTATCCCCTGTTTCCTGCAGTAACTCCATTGCTCTGTTTATATCTTTAATAGTAAAAGAAATGATATAGCCCTGAAATAATACATGCACCTGAGGCCTGGTCCAGATGTTTCTCATTTGAATTGTTCGCTGGGCAAATGAGGAATAAGATAAAATAAATGCCAGTAAAAGCAGTGATAACTGTTTCATCAGCTGGTTTTAATTCTCTAAAGTACGGAAAACAACTAAATTTAACCCCTAATTCTGAATTGATGAAAAGTTTTGCAAGCGATAATTATGCCGGAGTATTACCTGAAGTGATGGAAGCACTGAGCAGGGCGAATGTAGATCATGCCCGATCTTATGGCGCTGATGAGATTACGAAACGGACAGTATCTTTATTCAGAGAAGTATTTGAGGCAGATGTGGATGTATATTTTGTTTTTAACGGCACGGGGGCAAATATTCTCAGTATAAGCAGCGCCACACAGTCTTACAATGCTGTACTCTGCGCAGATACCAGCCATATATACAATGATGAATCCTCGGCACCGGAAACTTTTACCGGTTGCCGCTTTTTCGCACTCAAATCCAATGATCATGGTAAGCTGGATGTGGATACAATAAGGGAAAGATTGATAAGGAAAGGAGATGTTCATTATCCGCAAACGGCATTACTATCCATCACACAGGCAACAGAATATGGCACTGTATATACCCCAGGAGAAATAAGATCGATGGCTGATGTGGCACATGAGCATGGCCTGTACCTTCATATGGATGGCTCCAGATTTTTTAATGCGGCTGCGTCGCTTGGCTGCAGGCTGAAAGATATAAGCGGAGATGCAGGGGTTGATATACTATCACTTGGAGGTACCAAGGCAGGCATGATGTATGGCGAAGCTGTTGTGGTTTTTAATAAAGAATTATCGAAACACATTGCTTACAAACACAAACAAGTAATGCAACTGGCATCGAAAACGAGGTTCATCGCTGCACAATTTGAAGTAATGCTTCAAAATGAGTTCTGGAGGAAACCGGCCACTCATTCCAATCAGATGGCATTGTTGCTGTATAAAACACTTGTGCAGTATCCGCAAGTTGTTATTACAAAACCAGTTCAGGCCAATGCCATTTTTGCTGAGATACCCCGTAACTGGTATGAACCACTACAGGAAAATTTCCCGTTTTATGTATGGAAAGACAGCACACATGAGGTAAGGCTAATGTGCTCGTGGGATACAAGGGAAGAGGATATTGCAAAATTCGGAGCAGCACTTACCGGATTACCAATCTGATCAATTACTTGTTACCTTCACCGGGTTGAGGAGCGATTTGTTTTGCTTCGGTTTTCGGCGTAAAGAAATAATACCTTATCAGTGCATAGGATGCAGGTAAAATCAATATCAGTACAAAACTGATAATTATCAATAAGCTTTTTGCTTTTGTTTTATCCATTTTAGTAAGAATTATGCAAGTGCAAACTTAATTCGAAATCATTGAAAGAGAGGAGGCTGTTTTTAACCATTTGAATTATGGTTGAGCAGATCAATTACGCCTTCTTTCTGCAGTATCCTGTAACCTATCCTATCATTTGAAATGCCCGGCTGGAGTTCGTAGGTGAATTCATATCCACCTTCCTGAGACATGCGGGTAACAAAACATTCAAAAATAATTTCCTTGTTAGAGCTGAATTGTTGCGCTACTTCATACAGATGTGTGGATAAAATCATGAGGTGATCGTGGTAATTCAACAATCCGTCGAGAACAGCTTTGGTACATTCAAAGGCATCGTGTACGTTGGTGCCTTTAAACAGTTCATCCATGAGCACCAGATGCGGCTTGCGCTGCAACAGTTTTTCTGCGGTCAATTTCATGCGCTGCACTTCTGCAAAAAAGTAACTTTCGCCCCGGAGGATATTATCCTCGACCTGCATGTTGGTGATAACTCCCTCCAAGAAACTAATGTGCAATTGTTTGGCTGGAACACCCATTCCCAGATGTGCTAAAAGAGCGCTCACTCCAAGCGAACGCATAAAAGTAGTTTTGCCTGACATGTTGGCACCAGTAAGCAATAAAAAATTGCGGCCATTTTTGAATGCAATATCATAAGCTACAGGCTTTGGCAGTAATGGATGAAATAGCCCCAGAGCCTGAAAACATACAGGTGACTCAGGCAATAATACGGGGTAACTCCATCGATGCTCATTAGTGGCAATAGCCATTGACCGCCATGCATCCAACCTTGCAAAACTATGGATAAGCCTGTAAGTGCGGTTTTTCAGTTCGCGACGGGCTTTATAATTTATTTTCAGGAGTTCATTGTAGCTTGTATCTTTTGTAATACCTGATATGGTATCCACAAGCGGGTGCAGCAATTCTTCTTTAATTAGGTTAAGCTCTCGTGATAATAATAACGGTAAACCGGGCTGGTCAATAATTTCAAGGAGTTTTTTACAACCCTTAAAGAGGTCGGCTAAGTGAGACAAAGAAAATTGAATAAAAAAATACTCTTGTTTGTTGAATATTTTCTGAAAAAAGGAACTGAGCAATAATGGAATGCCGGAAGGAGGAGTTGAGACAGAGTCGGCTGACTCAAAATATTTATCCAGCATTACAAGGGTACCATTAAGGATATTTTTTGGCCAGAGATCATAGTTGTCTGCCCAAAACTTTATAGTATCCTGAACTTCAATAAGGCTTTCAAAAGTGTCGGGGGGGGTTGCAATGTGTTTGCGGAGCATTTCCCTTCCTGCCTGTGTAACAGTGCGGTCGATGAGGTCAAATACGCCACTGCTGCCGTCGGCAGTGAATATTGAGAGGTCTTTTAAAGTTGTTTTGTCGTTGCGCATTAACGGTTAAATTTCAATCTTTGTCCTCTTACAGACGCATTTACAGCCCCATTTTCATAAGCAATTTCGCCATTTACCAAAGTATATCGGATAGAGGCAGGAAATTGATGTCCTTCGAACGGAGACCAGCCGCATTTGTATAGGATGTTTTCTTTGGTAACTGTTGTTGACGCATTCATATCCACCAATACAAGATCGGCACAATAGCCCTCCCTTATATAACCCCGGTTTGCAATCTGGAAACATATTGCAGGGGCATGGCTCATTTTCTCTACAACTTTCTCTATACTTATCCTTCCTTCCTTTACATATTGCAGCATCAGCAATAATGAATGCTGAATAAGCGGGACACCAGAGGGCGCTTTCTGATAAGTTTGCTGTTTTTCTTCCCATGTATGTGGCGCATGGTCGGTGGCAATAATATCCAGGCGGTCATCTAAAAGGGCCTCCCAAAGCGCTGCTTTATTTTCAGGTGCTTTTATTGCGGGGTTACATTTTATCAGGTTTCCGTACTTAGGATAATCATCGGAAGTAAAATGCAGGTGATGAACACAAACTTCTGAAGTAATACGTTTATCTGAAAGCGGAAGCATATTGCTGAAGAGTTGTAATTCTTTAGCTGTTGAAATGTGAAGTATATGCAGCCTGCTATTGTATTTTTTGGCGAGTTGTATTGCGGCAAATGAACTTTCGAAACATCCTTCCACATCTCTGATCAGCGGATGAAAAGAGGCATTATCGGCAGTTGCGTATTTAAGCTTGTTGGCGTTAATTATATTTTCATCTTCACAATGAGTAGAGATCAGCAATTCAGACTCAGAAAATATTTTAGAAAGGGTGAGATAATTATCCACCAGCATATCTCCGGTACTGGAGCCCATGAAGATTTTTACACCACAAATGTCCTTCTTTTTATCATTGGTCCGTAACACTTCATCAGCGTTATTATTAGCCACACCCATAAAAAAGGAATAGTTCGCAACTGATGTAGCGGCGGCAACATCATATTTCATTTCGAGTATTTCCTGAGTAAGGGCCGGTGGATTGGTATTAGGCATTTCCATAAATGAGGTAGTGCCCCCGGCTACACCTGCCCGGGACTCGGTAGCAATGGTGGCTTTGTGAGTCAGACCCGGTTCGCGGAAATGCACCTGGTCGTCGATTACACCGGGTAACAGATAAATTCCTTCAGCATTGATTTCGCGGCAACCGGGAGAAGGTTGAATATCCTTTTCAATGCGCTCAATGATACCATTACTGATTAAAACATCTTTGATCTGCTGTGACCCTTCATTGACCAGGGTAGCCTTTTTTATGAGTATTGAAGACATATTGTTAAATTCGTTCCGTTAGTGCTGTATATTTGTGAACCATGCAAATCTACCACCAGAACATTTGAAAATCTTACTTTATGCTTAAAAAAGCTTGCCTGATAATTGCAATTACTTTTAATTGTAGTTCTGTTTTTTCACAAACCACATTGCTTCCTATTGGTTCGGAAGATCAGTATCTGCTTGACAGGCTGGAAACCAGATCGGGGAGGTTATGTGATAGCCTGGTTACTGGTGACAAACCAGAATCGCGCAGAAATGCAGTAAATTTTCTAGAGTACATAAAGACTAGGAATAATATTAGTAAAAGTATTGGGCAGATAAAAAAAGAAACAGACAGTGTTAAGAATTCAAAAAATTCACTAAGTAAAATAGATGAGTACAATCTGAGACAAATGATCTCTGAAAACGGTGAATGGGCAGCGAAAAATGAAGAAACTATCTTTTCGAAACATACATGGTTCAAAACGTTTTATCTGACTCCTTATGACTTTATTCACGTGAAAACAGAAGACTTTCTGCTGGATAAAGACTTTTTTCTAGTTATAAACCCTGTTATCAGTGTGATTGCATCGGAACAACACAATAACCCTCAACCAACAGGTATTTCCAATACATTAATTACGAACAGCCATGGAGCTGAAATAAGAGGTTGGATATCGCATAAACTGGGGTTTTATACCTCTCTCACAGATAACCAGGAAAAATTTCCTTACCCTGTTTACTCATTAGCTGCTAATCATGGGAGACAGGCTGTGCCAGGGGCGGATTATTTTATGAATACCAGTAAGAATTATTATGACTACTTTCAGGCCAGCGGTTATATCAATTTTGATGCCATTAAAAACCACCTCAATATCACCTTTGGATCTGGCAAGCACTTTATTGGTGATGGTATGAGCAGCATGTTCCTTACTGATTATTCTTCGAATATGCCCTTCCTTCAGGTACAAACACGAATATGGCATATTAACTATGAATGCCTTTACCTGGAACTGACACCACAATATGATAAAACACAGGGCGACGGGCTGCTGTATCACAAATTCTCTACTATACACTACCTGACCTGGAATGCAGCGAAATGGCTGAACCTGGGATTTTTTGAAGCAGAGGTTTTTGACCGTCCGAATGTGTACGAGATATCTTATCTGAACCCTATTATTTTCTCAACAGCTGTAAACCGGTTTAACGGCGAGGGGGATAAATCGATACTTGGAATGAGTGGTAAGATAATTGCGGCCAAACATGTGCAACTATATGGGCAATTGATGTTCAATGAATTCAGGGCAAGTGAACTTTTCGGCAATAAGAACTGGTATGGCAATAAATGGGGAATACAGGCAGGAGGCAAGTACTTTGATGTATTCAATATTAAGAACCTGGATATACAGGCTGAGCTGGATGCCGTAAGGCCATATACCTATTCTGCAAAAGATACCCTGGCCAACTATACGAATTATAATCAACCACTTGCCGACCCTTTAGGGGCAGGCTTTGTAAAGGCTATCGGAGTATTAAAATATCAGCCGGTAAAAAATGTTTATTTTACCGTAAAAGGAACCTATTATATTCAGGGAGTTGATACAGGCGGATTAAATTCAGGCAATAATGTTTTTAATCCCTACCGCACTGCAGATCATATATATGGGGTAACAATGATCAATGGGCCTAAAGCGCATTGCGAGATTATAAATGTAAATCTATCTTATCAGTTGTGCCGGAATGTTTTTATTGATCTTGGTGGCACTTACCGGAAATATGTAACTACTATCAACAATGGTATGACCAGTACCGGACCAGTAGCTGGGCCACTGACTACTGATTATGTATATTTCGGGTTGAGGATAAATGCAGTAAGAAGGGATTATGATTTCTTTTAGTGGACATCCAAATTTATAACTGGCTAAAGTTTTTAGTATGCCGTAATTGAACAGCGGACCATATTACAGAGTTGTGTGTATGTAGCGGTAAATCAATTGGTGACCCAATCTAAATAATTGGTTTGATTGAGTACCATAAAGCTGGCATCGGGATATGCTTTTTCAAAGGCAACCGGGCATTTAGTTTTTTGAGATTGCCATTTACATTCAATGGCCTGAAGCTTTCCGTTTTGCAATTCCAGTAAATCTATTTCCTGTCCATCATAAGTGCGCCAGAAAAAATATTGAGGTGTATAACCCCTGTAGCTGTTATACTTCATGCGTTCACTGATTATATATTGCTCCCACAACTGACCGATATCGTTACGGCCACCAAGCGGACTAAAATTATTGATTAACGCATTACGGATGCCATTATCATAAAAAAACCATTTTTTACTTTTGGTGATTTCTTTCCTCAAATTGCCACTATAACCTGAGAGCGGGTATATTATAAATACTTTTGAAAGCAGGTCAAGGTACCGTTCTACAGTCAGTTTATTGATCTGAAGACTGTTGCCTAATTCGACTGTACTTACAAGGCTGCCGACCTGCCAGGCAAGGAGTTGCAATAATTTGAACAGCACACCTGCGCCCTTTATATTTTCCATCATCAGCAGATCTTTGAGCAGGTAACTGTTCACCAATTGTTTTAAATATTCAGCCTGCTCATCTTTATTTTGTAACTGCCATAATTCAGGATAACTGCCGTAAATGAGGCGGTCTTCCAGGTTTTGCATGGTAACCAGATTGTCTTCAGTAGCACTCAATTCACACTGTGCAACAGGATATAAATAATGCACGATATTGCGACCCACCAAAGGTTCACCTGTTTTATTTACCAGATCGAAGCTGCTGCTACCTGTAACAATGAGCGTAATGCCTTTAATATTATCAATCATCAGCTTCAGCACTTTCCCAATTTCGGGGATAGCCTGAGCTTCATCAATTATGATCAGTTTTTTGCCATTGATAAGCCTTCGGTAACCGGCAATGGTTCTGCGGCCAAGCAATTCAGCGACCTGCATATCTTCGCCCTGCATCAGGAGTACGTCAGCGCCATGTTTTTCTGCAATATTTTCTATAATGGTGGTTTTCCCTGTGCGACGTGTGCCATATAGCAATATTACTTTTTGCTTGCCGATCTGCTTTTCTATTTTTTGCTGCAAAAGCCTTGGAACATTCATAAAATGAAAATTAAGTCAGTACACTGACTTAATTTGTGTTAATTAGGTCAGTTGGCTGGCGCAATTTACATAAAATAAGTCATATTCAACATTGACATTAATATTAAATATCATGACTGACCTAATTAATGTAAATTAGGTCAGTTGACTGACGTAATTTACATTAATTAGGTTGGTTAAGGTGGTGAAAAACAGATTTAACAGAAATATAGTTGTAAGAATAATAGGAATTTTGTAAAGATCTTGTTGGGGTGTATATCATCCATAGCAACAGGTTACACTAGCGCAAGGGGGGAAGTTTTAATAATAGAATTGAAAGAATTTCTTAGGGTGGTTAAACTGACTTAAAGAAATTATGCAGGTGTCATGCTTGTGTAATTGTATATTTCTAATGATAAAATACTGTACAATAGTTTTCCGGCAAAAGAAGAAAAAACTATTCCCGGTCCGTTAATGGAAAAATCATAATAAACAGCCAGAATTGCATTTGGCATTATAGAAGATCATTATTTAAAGGGCAAAATGCACATAGATTAGCACTAATATGACCGAAAACGCTTTAAAAATAACACTAAAATGAGGACTCCGAAAAAACGCAAGGTATCAGTAACATATAAAACCTGAAATATCAATTGTTTGTAGCGAAAAAAAAATCTATGATAGCCCGTATACAGGCTATCATAGCCTGTATACGGGCTATCATAGAAAGTTCTTTTGCCAAAATGGAATATCCGTTTCAACTTTGTGCCACAAAACAACGATATCCCTATCATGGAAAAATTCAAGAAGATAGAAAGACAATATATACTATCAGACAGCACGGTAAATGAGTATGGATTCAGGCTACTTACATCGGGCTACCAAATGGAGGCTTTTCAGAGAAACCCTATTGGTTATTATATGCACCGGCGTGAAGATGGCATAGTGCTGAAGTGGGAAGACTTGCACGTGGAAGATGATAAAGTGCTGGGAATTCCAGTTATCAATCTATCGAACGGCAGAGGTATACAAACGTGCGATGAGGCGGAAAATGGATTTCTGAATGCTGCATCGGTTGGGCACATTGTGGTACTGGAGTACAGCACAGATCCGGAAATGATGCTGCCAGGGCAAACGGGGCCAACGATAACAAAATGGTATAACAAGGAATGCAGCCTTGTGGACATACCAGGCAACTGCAATGCCCTGACAAGGCTTTATGATGCTCAGGAAAATGAGCTGAACCTGGCAGACCTTCAAATAGTATCGCCGACCTTTAAAATAGTGCAGCAGGGCCTGGTAAAAGAACTAAAGAATTTATTGCACCTGGCAGATGATGCAGATGAAAAGGCGCTTGCAGTGACTGTTGAGAATCTGGCCTCAAAGGCAAATCAACTTGAGGTGGAAAAAAGAGATTTGCTAAATGATAAACATAGCCTGCAGCAGCAAGTAGATGACCTGGTAAGTGCGCGAAACAAGAGTGAAATATGCGCAATACTGGAGCGAGCACTTGAGGATAAAAAAGTAACAATAGAATTGAGGGATAAACTGGCCAATGATTATGCCACGAACCCGGAGGGGCTGAAATCGCTGGTGGCGGCTATGCCTGCTTACCGATCAATAGCGGAATACCTTAAAAATAAACAACAGGATAAAACAGAAGCCCAATGGCAATGGGATGATTTTGAAAAGAATGACCCAAGTGGAAAAAAACTGAAGGAATTGCGGGGGAATGACCCTGTAAAGTATAAGGAGTTATTTGAGGAAAAGTTTAATCCCACACCGACCCTATAACCCACACCCCTAAACGCGAGTCAAGGATTTGGCTTATACAAAATCATATTGCTATTGATATCTGTTTAGCGAATTTTTTTCCTGGCAAGGATAAAATCATTTCAATAAATCATTACCAGAAACAGGCGGTTTTTTCAGCCTTATTCTTAGGGTTACGTGGTCGGACATTTTCCTGCCTGTTTCCTGCCTGTTTTCTGGTTATTTTCCGTGAATCATTTTAAGCGCTTTGCAATCCTTTTTCCTTATTTCAATATATGCGACTCCACCAACATACCCTGATTTTAAAGTACCTGTAACCACTCAAACAGAATCACCAATCAATTCAGCATGATAGGGTTTTTCATTAAGAACTGATTTACCATAAACAGGTAACCAAATAGTTTCAGCAATCTTCTTAACTGTTTCAGGATCCGGAACATAACCTTAAGGCAGTATGTAATTGCTCTGCGAAAATGAAGAGATACTAATCAACACTATCTTCATTGAAATCATGGCAATTCTTATAACAAACCATATAAAATTTCCTCGAAATCTTTTATCAGTAACATCATCATCAAATCTAAATCTTTAATCACAAAACAACAATTTAAACAATGGCAATTCAAAAAGAGATCTGGGAAGATCACATCGAAGGCAATCTGTTCAAGAACAATGAATTCCTTCTGGCATCAACAGATGCAGGACAATACGTACTGAAGGGAAAAGTAGTACACATACCCCAGGCAGGCGCCACACCGAACATCGTGAAAAACCGTACAAGCCTTCCGGCAACAGTAGTTCAGCGGACTGATACGGACATCACCTATACTCTGGATGAGTATACTACTGACCCTATTCTGATTCCAAACGCCGACCTGTTTGAGCTGAGCTATAACAAGCGGGAGAGCGTACTGTCGGAATACGAAGCTTCACTGAGAAAGACCATAGCTGACAATGTATTGGTGGACTGGGCACCTACTGCAGGAACCGGACTTATAGTGCGGACAACCGGAGTTCCGACAGCATCAACCCTCGCTGGTACGACTGGCAACCGGGCCAAGTTTACTGTAAACGACCTGAAAGGAGCACAACTGCAACTGAACAAACAGAATGTACCAATGGAAGGAAGATATGCCCTGATAAGCGCGGATATGTTTCAGCAACTGACAGATGATATGTCGGCAACACAATACCGTGACTTCAGTGCTGCATATGATGTAAAGGATGGCATACTTGGCCGGTTGTTTGGCTTCAATATAATGATGCGGAGCGGTGTTGTTACTTATGACAACGGAAGAAGCCTGTCAGTAAATGCTTATGGAGCAACTACAAACCCAACGGATAATGATGGAGTGCTTTGCTGGCAGATCAGTGCTGTGGAACGTGCGGTAGGCCAAATCAGATTTTATGAGCACATTGGAGACCCAACTTACTATGGAGATGTGTATAGCGTAAGTGTACGTATGGGAGCCCGGATCCGCAGGCATGATGCAATGGGAATTGTAGCCATTGTTCAGGCAGCAGCATAGCAATGGGTGAGGCCAAGTGCAAATGCAGGAAGCTACGATAGAAAAGTAATTCATTTTGGTGGGGTATCATGGTGGTGATATACAGAGAAATCCTGATCGGAACCGGATATGTGAATTCAAATGCCCCAATAACGTGTGAGCAATAAACTCCCATTTGAAATATGATGCCATGATATACCCGCTGAAATGAAAACAAATATTAACCAATCGGGATAAAAAGAATTATTAACCAACCGGAAATCTGAGTCCGGAATAAAACTAAATCATTATGTTATTCGCAAAAATAAAAAGCAAGTTAAATGTACTTCTGAATGAGTTTGATAACTTTATAGACTCACATCTGAATATAGCCTTACAGATTACTACAGAACTTAAAAACATATTATCTGCCCCTCCATCAGACATACTATCAGCAATAATTCCGGCCAGCCTTACCCCAGCATTGCGCCAGGAAATAATTACTGCGCTTGATAAGGCCGTAACCACATTGAACCTGGCAGAGACTTGTAAACAATATACCGACCTTAATGAGAAGCTGAATTGTTTTATTCAGCAGGTAAAAAAAATGGAGCCTGATCTGCAGGAGGCTGTATTACAAAAAGTGGCCAGTTTACTTACAGGCATCCTACATGGAAACAGTTTAAAACAATATCTGTATGACCTCTATACTCAGACAAAATTCAGTACACTGAAGTCAGAAGCTAAATAGGCTGGCCCCTTTTACCCTATAAATAAAAACCAAGCAAACCGTAAATCAGGAATTATGGAACAAGTAACAACATTTACTGATCAGCTTTGTAAGGATTACCAACTCTGGTTTACGAGCGATAACCTGGCCTTTTTTGAACAACAGAAAGCTAAAAGCCATTCAAAACAACTACCAGATAGGACCATAACCGCAAAGACTAAAGAAGCAGTGGAAGCGGAAATTGAAAAACTAATAAATGGCACCTGTGAGGAAGATATGGATTGCTACCTCATTGATGAAGAGGAATTATAATCTACGTAATTCAGACATCAGGCTTTATAAAGGCATTATAAATAATGCAATTCTAACCAATAAAATTAAACAGTAATGGGAAGTGTAAATATAACACTGGCGGATGGCCAGCTAGGGGCAACGCTCCAGACAAATGACGGAGTAACCGGTATTGTGATTACCGGGACAACTGAAACCGGAGGTTATGTGCAGGGGACACCAATATTAGTAACCAGCATGGCGGAAGTGACAACAGCCGGAATTACGGCAGCAGGTAATCCGTTTGCAATAAAGCAATTGCAGGAATTCTATAATCAGGCAGGCGATGGAGCAGAGTTATATGTGATGCTTGTTCCTCCTACCCTTACTGTTGCCCAAATGGCGGATAATACTAATGCCAACGGAGCAAAGAAGCTGCTGGATTTTGCAGCAGGCCAGATAAAAGTACTGGGGTTGCTGAGTGATGATGCAGCAATAGCAGGAGGCGGAGGCACAATAACAGTAACCAACGGGCTGAATGCGGATGTTTATACTGCAGCAAGCAATATGAAGGTAATGGCACAGGCATATTTTGCAGCAGAAAAACCTTTCAGATGTGTAATAGGAGGCACAAATTACTCAGGAGTTGCCTCCAGCCTTACCAATGAAACAAGCGGTACAACCAATAACCGGACAGCGATTATTATAGGTGATACGGCAAGTGGGGTATCGGCTTGTGTAGGCTTATTGCTAGGTGTGGTATCTTCTATACCAGTTCAGCGTAAAATAAGCAGAGTAAGAACAGGTTCATTAACCAATACAGAGGCTTACCTGGGCACTACAGCATTAGAAAGCACGGGCGGAGATGCAACAGTTATATCCAGTAAGGGATTTATAACTTTTACAACATACCCTAATGTGAGTGGTTATTTCTTCAGTGGTGACCCTGTGCTGACAGCTACTACAGATGATTATTGTAAGCTGGCGAGGGGCAGAGTGATTGATAAAGCACATGTACTTGCTTATACCACCTTTGTTCAGGAAGTAGATGATGAAGTTCCTGTAAATACAGATGGTACACTTGATTCCGGGTTTTGTAAATGGCTAAGCCAGCAGATCGTGAACCAGATAAACAACACGATGACTGCCAATAAAGAGATAAGTGGCGTAAGCTGTTTCATTGACCCCAATCAGAATATACTCAGTACAAACACGCTTGCTGTAGTATTGAAAGTTACGCCTGTAGGTTATGCTACAAATATTGAAATAACACTTGGTTTCCAAAACCCGTAGATCCAGTTAACCAGTAGGGGAGTACGCCGGTATAAGTACTGAGCTTTTGATGATTACTCAGCCACATTCAGCGTATTAATTCAGGTAGAGTTTAATCAACATAATGATAATAATTTTTAACAATAAAATTTAAAAGTATGCCATCAATAGTGTTTTTTGATAGTAAAGATTGTGAGTGGGCGGACATGACGGTGATGTTTGCCGGATCACCACTCACCAAAGTACGCGGTTTGAAATATAAAGCTGCGAAAGATAAACAATTGCTACATGCTGCAGGCGATGAGCCAATAAGTATACAAAGTGGCAATCGCACCTATGAAGGACAGATAAAAGTACTTAAAGGAGCTATAGACGATATGAACAGGGCCGCTATAGCTGCAGGTGGAGAAGACATCCTGGATATACAGTTTGATATTGTTATCACCTATAAACCTCAGGGGTCACGCCCATTGCAGACAGATACTCTGGTAGGTGTGGAGGTTAAGGATTTCGAAAAAGGATGGGAGCAAGGGGCTAAAAATATGGATGTAACCCTGCCGATCTTGTTTATGAGGTTGATAACTGAGTAACCCCCGTCCCCTGAAGGGGGTACCTAAGTTCAATGACATTGGGCTTTAGCTCAATTTTCAGATTAGTATATTTTCTAAACAAAGGGATGAAGAAGTTGTTTAATGGCACTTTTCTTTCCAAATAAAAACAAAACAATGATTACAGAACATGAATTAACAGGTCAGGCTTCTGAAGACCAGATAAATGATTGGAAGCGAAAGTATAAAACGGGTATTTATTCTGTAGAAGTAGATGGCCATATCGGATACTTTAAAAATCCGGGACGCAATGAACTGAATTGCGCAATGAGCAAGGCAGACAGGGAAAAAGCCTTGGATATATTTGAAGAACTGGCTAATATCACATTCATTGGTGGAAGTGAGGAGATACTGAAGGATGACCAGATGTTTATAGGTGTGAGCCAAGAGCTGAAAGTGAAACTGGACGGTAAAAAAGCCAGACTGGTAAACTTATAGAGGAGTCGCGAGGGGGCCCGGCGCACGACTCCTTAGGCTATCTGGAAACTATGATTGAATATTACCTGCCGGGCCTGGACCACAGATCACTAACTGATGAAGCATTTGCACAGAAAATAGCACATCTTCAATTTATCAGATCAAATAGCGAATCCTGAGAAATATATTCTCACTATGATGTCGAATTTTCTGAAAAACCAACTTGCCACAAAATGACAATAGTATCTTTATTTGACGAAATATCATCACCTGTTTTCATTGGTGAAATCTTTGAAGCACTGCTAAATATCTTTATTGAACGATATTGTAACTGAATATGGATAATTCAACTTCCTTAAGTCTCTATACTGGATTTATATAAAGGTCACTTTTGGGTAGAATGGAGTAGTTATCTTTTCTATTAATAATTTAATCATTATGGAATTTCAACCGAATATACCAATGGAAGAACGACTTAGTAATCTTGCAAGAATAGCTGAATTAGCATGGAATATGAACAATTATCAAAGTAAAATGTTTTACTATCCTGCAATGAGTTATCATTTTTCAACCAGAATACCTCTCTTTGATGATTTCATTTTGTTTGCAACCGAATCAGACGTTTTCAGAGGGTTACCAACACCAGATGATACGAGGAATATAAACCCAATATATAGAGAATCAGTGGTAAGAAAACAGGTACAACCTGGAATAGTTCCGCCAGATTATACCAGTATAAAAAAAGGGGATTACAATAATCGCACTAAAGCCAAGAATGATTTAATATACCAAGCTTTTGTTGTGGAAATTGCTAAACTTTCTGAAATTGTCATTAAAGCCACGGAAGCATATACAGAATTACCTCCTTTAGTGAATAACCTGAAAAACAGCAAAAATTTTACTGTTGAAGATGTTATAGAATATAGAGACGTTTGGTCAAGAACAGAAAATAGTATATCTATATTAAATCCAGTCACAGCAACAAATGAAAAAATTGCAGCTATACAAGGTATTGTTGATTCAAATGTAAATGCAGGTATGCCCGGAATTGTTTTTGTATCAGGACTTTCTGATAATAGAAGAATAATGCATTTAACTCCGACAGAAACTAATAAAAATGGATTCGTGATAGAAAGAATACAGAAAGTATATTGGGATGATGAACATTTAAGGGATAAGGTTAAGCCTAACGTTTTTTACAATATCGGAGCTGATTTGAAGCAAAATCATGCTGAAAAAATATTGAACAACAGGTACCTTCCTGCTAAAGGAATTGGTAGTGTAGATGAGGTGATAAGTAATCAGGGAAACAATTTTCATGGAATTACAAATGGATGCATTAATGCTTTCAATAAAAAATCCACTATCGGGAAATTGGTGAATCATGAAAATACTAAGAAGAGTGGGTTTCAAGCTTACCTGAATCATCAAAGACAAGTACTTAATATATTAGAAGTCAATGAAGGGGTTACTGGCCGAATGGAAAAGGTAAGTATTCTGCAAACAATAAAAGAACCAGATAGCATACTGCAGAGTAATGATAAATGGGACTATGTCAATACCCTAAAAAAAAGAAAACAAACTGCACTATCTGATAATGCTGAATTAATTATCAGTCGTTTAACGAGAGAAAAATTACCATTGACAGGAAAAAGCAAAACCATCGGCAATCCAACCCCTGGTGTTATTAATATAAACCTCAACAAACCAATGATTGAAAACTTTAGTATCAACACCAACAATATCAATGAAGGGGTCAATGATTTTAGGCATAAGGTGGAAGAAGTACTACTTGAAATTCTTAACAGCGCAAATGTAATTCAATAATTATGGCAGAGATATCATTGAGTTTAGGCGACATTTTTGAACAAGTGTTCGGATATAAAACCAAGGCTTTCAATCCTGAATTTCAGCAGGTACACGGCGATGCCGCACAATACGGGACAGAGCAGGGGTCTTTGGGATCCCCTTATTATTCTTCGGATGCATTGGGGCAGGAATACTATATGCCGGTAACTGTAAAATATCCTGATAATAGCCAATTGAGCCAGCAAAATGGTAGTGCCGGAAATGTTCAGGGAGTATTAAAAACATGGGAATTGCCTTATCCTGTTATTTCTATTTACAGCAGGAAGACTATGATTGAAACGCCAGTAACAGAAAGAAGGGGAACAGTAAAAGAACTCATCAACATACAGGATTATGATATCACTATAAAAGGGTTCATAATAACAAAGGCAAATGAATTTCCTGAAAACGATGTTACCACACTGCGCAATATTTATGAACAAAATGCTGCCCTCTCTATACAATGCCCATTGACTGATATTTTTCTATTAAGACCAGACAGGAGTGGAAGTGACCAAGTGGTGATAACGGAATTAAAATTTCATGAGGTAAGCGGAATAAAAAATGTGCGGCCATATGAACTGCGGCTGCTGAGCGATGAACCCTTCAATCTTACTGCAATTGCTTAAGCAGCTTACATACATAAACCTATCCTAAAAAAGAATGCCTATGTTCATTTTATGCAGTGATATAACTATTGGCAAATTTCGTTTCAGCTGGGTAAATGAAGTGCGGATAACAAAAAGCATTCACTCCATTGCAGATACAGCTACTATAAAACTCCCTTCAATTGCGAAAGTAATTACAGGCGGAAAAGTAAATCCAGAATATGTAATTACAGGTAAACAATTCAGTGATGGAGACCCGGTTTCAATAAAGCTAGGATATAACGAAGATTATAAAGAAGAGTTTCAGGGATTTGTAAGCCGGTGTGATTTAGGAATGCCATTGGAAATTACCTGTGAAGGGTATAGCTGGCTGATGAGAAGAAACAGTATAAACCGGTTCTGGGGATCAGTTTCGGTGAAAGAACTACTCGAAGCAGCTGTGGCAGGAATAGATCCAGACTATACTATTGATGTGCAGTGTGAGGTGGATATACTATTGACTAATGTACGTATAAATGATGAAAGCGGTTTTGATCTGATCAGCCATCTGGCAAAGTATACTGATAATTGCATTACCTGTTTCTTTATTCAACCCAACGTTTTATGGTGTGGCCTTGTTTATACACAACTTGCCAAAGGGAACGATGTTTTGTATGACGAGATAATCAACTACAAGCTCGGATACAATTGTATCAAGGATAATAATCTGAAAGAGCGCTTGATAGAAAATAATCCTGTAAAGGTTAAATACTATAAGAAACTGGCAAATGGAACAAAAATTTCGGCATCATCAAATATTTATAATAATGCCGCAGCTAACCATACTAAAATTCTGAACCATGCGGGTGATCAGTTCAGTCTACAGGATATGGCGAATGAAAAGGCTTACAAGTTAAATTACTCAGGTTATGAAGGCGATTTAACTGCATTTCTGCAACCCTATGCATTGCCAGGCAACGAAGCCTATATAAATGACAGCCGGTATCCGGAGCGGAATGGCAATTACCTGATTGAAAGTACAGAAGTAATATTTGGAATAAACGGTGCCAGAAGAATATTGGAAATAGGACCGCTATCAGGGTTTGCAAACAAGCTATAATATGAATAGGAACACTTCGAAAATAAAGGAAGGGATCAGGAGATTAACCAGCAGGCCACATGAGATTATCAGTGGAACAGTGGTTGCCGGCAGTGTGGATACTACCTCATACATAATGAGTGTGCAGCCAAGTGATGACTCGGAGCCGATTGAAGGAGTATTGCTGAATACAAGAACCGAGGATGGAAACGGTATGATTCTTTTCCCGGAAGAAAACAGTGATGTAATAATAGGAAGTATTGACGGTCCCGGAGAATGGGTTCTGCTAAGGGCAAGTAAAATTTCCAGCGTTAAGATTACAATTGGAAGTGTGATTTACGAAATGGATAACAACATGGTGAACATACAAAACAGCAATGTGGTGTTAAATATTTCGGATACGGTATTTAAAGTAAATACAGCTTCAGAGAGTTTATTTCAGTTGCTGAAAGATTGCTTCACTTATATAACAGAGCTAACAGTACCCACGCCATCAGGCACAAGCAGTATACCTGTAAATGTAGCTGATTTTAATAACCTCATTACAAGATTGAATAATTTACTTACCAGTTAAAATATCAGTATGCCATTAGATACAGTAACCCTGACAACCTCGCTGAAATCGGCATTTCTTGCAAATCTCCCATCACCTGATGCCGGTCAGATAGCGCAGGTTATTACTCTGGCATCTTCTATTGCAAGCGCTATGCAGGTATTTGTGGAAGGAGCTCAGATTACTTATACGGCTGGATTAATAGCACCAGGAGGTGGTGGGCCAGTTACCGGAGTATTTGGAAATACAATCAGCTAGAATTGCTGCTTTCGTAAAAAATATAATCACTATTTATGGCTAGTAAAATGATGGATATATGCCTGGATGCAGGCTATGACCTGGTGTTTGAAGCTGGAGACTTTGCAATCACTGAAGGTACACCTCAACACCAGCAGCAACTGATCTTAAACAATAAAGGGGACTTTAAGCAAAACCCGGTTACATGTGTTGGAGTTCTAAATTACCTGGAAGATGAAAATTACCAGGAACTGATCAGAAATATAAGTATAGAATTTGCCAGGGACGGTATGAATGTAATCAGCGTAAAGCTTTCACCCAATGGCATTATTAATACTGATGCTTTTTACCAGTAGGTATTCAACATTAAGACAACTTCAAACAGTTCTCCAAAATTAAATCTCATGAGTACAATCAAAGCCCTGCCCAATCAGAGCATGCTGGATATCATTAACCAGGGATGCGGTTCATTGGAGGCAGGTATCCAGTTTTGTCTGGATAACGGTATAGCAATTTCTGATTATCCGGAAGTGGGAACGATATATAATATCAGCAACAAAGCGATCAATAAGGGAGATGCCGGTATACTGCAATACCTGGCACAGAATGGTATTGTATTGGGTACGTTGGGTGTGGTGCCGGTTCTTGGGTTTACAGTGGTACTGAAACCGGTTATGGAAGTTGTTCCCTCAGATCCACACCCTCCTTCCGTTTCGGGGTTCTATTCTTATAACTTCCAGGCCGATACTGCGGCATTTATAAATTTGAACGCAATAGCAGGAGGTGATTACCCAACGAGCAATATTGTTATTTATGAAACTGAAGACGGTATTTTAGCCGGTGATGCTCCGGATACAGTAGCTGAAAATGCTTCATCGCTGGTAATGAGCTCAAGGCTGATCCCATATAAAATTCCATGGGCTCCCTACAGGGGTTTTATGATGATCTGGAGCGATCTGGGAGTTACAGCTAAAACTGCAACATTCATCGACGCAAAAGGAAATCAGGCTTATGTAAGCCCAATGATAGTGCTGGACAGTGCAACACAAAATGTTGAAGAATACCTGGTGGCGGATTTGGTTGTGGAACTTGTAAGCGCAGGTTACAATACTATTCAATTACGGCTTACAAGATTCCATCCGCCTGTAGCACATGCGGATTATGTAAACCATGTGATGAGTTGGCTTCATGATGCGGCAGGTGGAACAGCAGACCCACTTGATCCGGGCAATGCAGATAAAACGATTGTAACACTGCACAGGGGAACTTACACATTTGGGGTTGGGACAGTATACTGGAATGGTTCTATGGTTTATCCGGCCAGTGCCTTCAGCATGGTAGTGAAAGTAGCATAAATCTATAAAACAACAAACCAGCTACAGAATGGTATTTATTAAAAATTACGTGGCTTAAAAGGAATAGGATATGGCAAGGAGTATAGCACAAATACAAGCGGCGATTGTGGCTGCGAAAGAGGCAGACGGAACACTTAGTGGCCTTACAAGCACCAGTATGACTGCGATCTGGCTCTTATGGACTTATGTAGTGGCAACCTGCCAATGGACATTGGAAAATCTGTTTGATGCACATAAAAATGAAGTGGCAGGAATTATAGCCACCCAAAAACCACATACCCTGCAATGGTATGTTACTATGGCCAGGGCGTTTCAGTATGGCGTGGCTTTACCTTCAGGGAGTGATACCTATGCAGTAGTGCCACCGGCCAGCTTATCTGTTCTGGTAGTGCAGTTTGCTGCAGCTGTAGAACTTACCAACCTCGTGAGAATAAAGGTTGCTGCCATGACAGGTGGGGTTTTGGGACCTTTGAGCCCCACGCAGCTGACAGCTTTTACTACCTATATGGGGCAGATTAAAGATGTCGGTGTTCGGTTACAGTGTACCAGCGGCGTGGCAGATACTTTTCAGCCTACCATGATCATTTATTATGACCCACTGGTGCTTGATGCAACAGGAGCAAGGCTTGATGGATCAGAGCCTACTCCGGTGAAAGATGCAATTAATACCTTTCTGGGCAGTCTGCCTTTTAACGGGGTATTTATACTCAATAATTTCATAGCAGCCATGCAGGCAATACCAGGTGTTATTATTGCCGATGAAGTTTCGGTGCAGGCTTTTTATGGTTCTGTTCCACCTGTTGTGATAGCAGCAAAGTATGTGCCCGATGCTGGCTATATGGCACTGGACAATGCATGGTTTGGGACTAATGTTTCTTATGTGGCATATGCAGCTTAAATCATAAAATAGACTTCGCTGGAGCGAGGAAATTATAGGGTCTTCACTTTCTTCAACTTTTTCGAAATGGGAATATTTGATATTGATTATGGCGGGCTTGTGGTGCAATTGCTGCCAACCAGGTTACGGAATAATAAAATTACTTCCTGGCTTAGATGCCTTGTATCGCCGGTTGAATGGTTGTTTAATCTTTTTACCGCCAACCGGACCAACAATCTTTATGTACTTGCACATGATAGCCAGGTGTGTTATCTGCAGGCTGCATTGAATGATGTATTTGACCCGGTATTGAGAGGGATACTGGTTGTGGATGGACCGTTTGAAGATCCGTTGTACCTGTATCTAGACCCTGAGCTCAAACCATTGTGGCTGGGCCTGGTGAGCGAAGAAGGCACAACTCCTTACCCTGATCCGCAGGTACTTTATACCGATGCTGAAACCTTTTCTCTGGGTATTTGCTTTATTGTTAAAGTTCCGGTGGCAGTAGCGGCAGGCGCAGGTTATGATGTGAGGAGATTGAGGGCACTGGTGGATTTTTACCGCTTGCCGGGAAGAAATAATTATAGTGTAACTACGTACTAAAAAGCTTAAAAAACTATTGAAATGAAAGCAATTGATTTTACACATGCCGGTGGGTTCCCGCTCACACAGGATGAACTGAATTACCTGCAACAGGCCTATACCGAATGTATCAATGCGCTGGCCCTGATGGGTGGTGCTGGCCCGGTATTAATAAATGGAATGGGCGTAACCGTATCCGGAGGGGCTACAACTATTGCTAATGGCTGGTTCTTCTACAACGGTGCTATGGTGCAGTTCACATCAGGGTCTTATACTACCATACCTGCTGGTGATGTGGTGCTGGTTACAATAACACCACACGTTACCAGCCTTACCTATAATGATGGCAGTAGCTACGGGGCCATACTTAATGCCAGTGCGACCATAACGCTTGGGCCAAGCACAACCACCACTACACAATTTCCTTTTTCAACGCTACAGCCATTCCAGCTGGTGTTTGGGCAGAACGGAAGGGAAACTGCCTGGAGCTCGCTTGCTGTAAGTATACCTGTTTTAAGTGGTGGTGTTACCGGTACCATCTATTATAAGAAGGACCTGCTGGCAAATACCCTGCATATAAGAGGTTTGCTCACAGCCAGCAACGCACAGAATTTTGCAGCATCGCCCTCTGCTCTGTTTTACAGCATGGGTACTTTACCAGCCGGGTATATACCCAATAATAATGCCTATTTTACTGCACAGTATTTTGTATCGGGTTTGATTAAAGATGATTTGGGAGTTGCCTGGATTAAGCAAATTAATTGTGCTTTGAATTCCATTGGCCAAATTTCAATTAATTGGATAAAACCAGATGTATCAATAGGTGGTTATGCTGTGGAATTTAACTCTACTATACCTCTTGATTAAATATTCTAAATGCGTGTTGTTCCCTGCCGTGTAAAAAGTAAGAGGTAGACAACTATAAACAGCATAGAAGTGAGAGCCGAGGCGACAACTTTGAGCAGTAAAAATCCGAAGTTGGAGAAGTTCCACAACTCGATAGTGAAATACACAAAATGGTGAATAATAATCAGGAAAGCGCTATAGACCAGGAAAGGCATCCACCCCATAGTTTTAATATTGGGGTGCTGGCCGGCATATTCGGATAAATTGCGGGGAAGCAAGGCGCTGAGTACATTGGTACGTAGATAAGCAAAGAGTATTGTGGCACAGGCGTGCATTCCTGCGGTATTCATAAAAGTATCAACGGTTGTGCCCAGAATAAAGCCCAGAATAAGTAAAGCCCATACAGGAGTTTCGAAAGGAAGTAGCAGGATAAATAAGGGGTATACATAAGGAATGAATACAGGAAAGCCGGAAGGCTCGCTCCACCAGCGCAGAGTGATCTTGTTCAGGATGAGTACCTGAAGCAGGATGATGATGATAAAGCGTAAAATATTTTTTATATAAACGTTCATTTTTTACTCTTAAACCCTGCCCTCTCCAAAGGAGAGGGCAGGGGTGTGGTTTTTATTTCTTCATTACCGAGTCTTCCAGTTGTTTCTTTTCCTCTGCCATTGAATTTCCAATTACATATACATATTGCAGGTTATGAAAGTTAGTCGATGACTGAAGATATATCATCAGTGTTCCCTTTTTCTTTTCCTTCTCGGTTTTTACAACAGTTCCTATCAGCACATCGGGGGGAAAATAAAGAGAATAATTATTGGTAAACACGGAATCGCCTTTCTTTATCGAAACATAATCGCGAACCTCTGTCATAGCCAGAATATCAGGGCTTTTCTCATCCCAAATTACAAACCCGTTTGTGCCGCCCTTCAGTTTGGCGCTTACTTTCAGTTTGGCGCTCAGAACAGACAACACACTTGAAAAGTGCCTGGAAACATGCTCTATACGGCCCACAACACCTGTACCTGAGATAACCGCCATCCCTTTCACAATTCCATCGGCTGATCCTCGGTTTATGGTAATATAATTGTCGCTGGCATTGATTGAATTATTGATAACGCGTGCAGTACGGTAAAGATAATCGGCATATTTTACCACATGAATTGAAGTATCGGCCTGGATTATCTTTGTATGAACCATACTATCTCTCAGCGTATCAATACTATAAGTAATGTCTAGTTTTTTGCGCAGAATAGCGTTTTCACTCAGCAGGCTGTCGTTCATTTTTCTGAGGCCGAAGTAATAAACCACATCATTCTGCTTTTTGTATATCAGCCCTGCAGCAGCATTGGCAGAGCTGATCAGATCATTACCCTGTAGCGTATTGGTACGCTCAATCAATACGAAGCAAATAATTTCCAGCGCAAGAAACAGCAGGAGATTAAAAAAACGACGTATAAAAAAAATGAAATTGCGCACTGTATTTATAAAATTAAGAATTCACTCCGCAATATAAGAATCATTGAGCTACACAACTATTTTGCAATTTCCCTTATTTCAACTATATTATTGAATTGACCTGCAAAAAGTTGCTAATCAAGGTACAAAAGTTGAAGTAACAAGATAAAGTACTCCCCTTCAGGGGCAGGGGGTTTCAGAGGTTTTACTTCATTAAAAACGGCATCCTGGCAATGTTTTTCAATGCCATACCTGTGCCCCTTACCACTGCGCGCAGCGGGTCATCGGCTACGTGTACCGGCAATTTTATTTTGTGAGATATCCGTTTGTCCAACCCACGAAGCAATGCACCGCCACCGGTAAGGTACAATCCGCGACGGTAAATATCGGCAGCCAGTTCAGGTGGTGTACTTTCCAGTGCTTTAAGAATAGCTTCTTCTATTTTGAAGATAGATTTATCGAGCGCTTCAGCTACTTCCTGGTAGGTAACCATTATCTGCTTGGGGATACCTGTTACGAGGTCGCGGCCGTTAACAGCAATATCATCGGGTGGATTGTCCAGTTCCTTAAGGGCCGAACCTACATGTATCTTAATCTGCTCTGCAGTCCGTTCACCAATCATAAGGCTATGATACCGGCGCATGGTTTCCATAATGTCAGTAGTAAATTCATCACCCGCAATACGTATTGACTGGTCGCAAACTATACCTGCAAGCGCTATAACCGAAATGCCGGTTGTACCACCACCAATATCAATGATCATATTGCCGGTTGGCTCTTCCACATCAATACCAATACCTAATGCAGCAGCCATAGGCTCATGTATCATATACACTTCTTTGGCGCCTGCCTGTTCAGCTGAGTCGCGCACAGCTCGCTTCTCCACTTCAGTAATGCTCGAAGGTATACAGATTACCATCCGCCAGCTGGGAGGGAACATTGGTTTTTTGGGATAAACAAGTTTGATCATTTCTCTGAGCATCCCTTCAGCAGCATTAAAGTCGGCAATAACGCCATCTCTCAGCGGACGAATGGTTTTCAGGTTATCGTGTGTTTTTTCATGCATCATCATTGCCTTCTTCCCTACTGCCACAATTTTATTGGTAGTGCGGTCTATAGCTACAATGGATGGTTCATCAACCACCACCTGGTCGTTGTGTATGATTAATGTATTGGCCGTGCCAAGATCTATTGCGATTTCCTGTGTAAGAAATTTAAAAAAACCTAAAAAACTCATTCTGGTGGTAATTTTATAATAATCGCAAAAGTGCGAAAAAAGTAGTAGAGTTACGGGTATTTATCGTTCTTGTGCAAAATTATGCAAATAATCATCCCCAAAGTGCTTATTTATAGGGTTAGTCAATAATTATGAATTGTTTTGTGATATACAGTAATTAAAATATGATAAAATTAAATCCTATAGCACTGATATACTGAATATTATTTTATTTAAAAATAATTACAAACCTCGAAACTGCAAAACAGGATCAGATACAATACCTTGAACATCCTCTTTTTTACCTACTTTTGCACCCCGTATACGAGCCTGGTTAATCTATTGCTCCCGTTTTTATTTTTGGTTTTTTTACTTTTGAATTTATATATATAATGCCGCGCGATCTTTCAATTAAAAGTGTACTCATTATCGGTTCAGGTCCCATTATCATAGGCCAGGCGTGCGAATTCGACTATTCAGGTTCGCAGGCCGCCAGAAGCCTGAGGGAAGAAGGGATAAAAGTGATCCTTATTAATTCCAATCCTGCCACCATAATGACTGACCCTATAATGGCCGACAGGGTTTACCTGCTGCCACTTACTGTGGAAAGTATTGAGCAGATATTGGAAGAAAATGAAATTGATGCTGTTTTGCCTACCATGGGCGGGCAAACTGCATTGAATCTGGCCAAAGAAGCGGAGGAACTAGGTATATGGGAGCGATTTAATATTAGGCTTATTGGAGTTGATATTAAAGCAATTGACAAGGCGGAAGACCGGGAACTTTTCCGGAAATGGATGATTGAATTGGGAGTACCTGTAGCTCAGGCACGGACGGCCAATTCGCTGCTGGAAGGAAAAGAGTTTGCACAAACAATAGGTTTGCCTATAGTTATACGGCCTTCATATACTTTGGGTGGCTCAGGCGGGGGTATAGTGATGCACAAGGATGAACTGGACGGAGCCCTTGAGCGTGGACTTTCGGCTTCACCTATGCATGAAGTGCTGGTGGAAAAAGCAATGCTTGGATGGAAAGAATTCGAGTTGGAGTTGCTTCGGGATAAGAATGATAATGTGGTGATCATATGCACGGTGGAGAATTTTGACCCGATGGGCATACATACCGGTGATAGTATAACTGTGGCGCCGGCCATGACCCTAAGCGATACTGCCTTTCAGCTGATGCGCAATACTGCAATTAAAATGATGCGCGATCTGGGCAATTTTGCAGGCGGCTGTAATGTACAGTTTGCACTGAACCCGGATACCGAAGAGATTATAGCGATTGAAATCAATCCGAGGGTAAGCCGTTCATCGGCCCTGGCATCCAAGGCTACAGGTTATCCTATTGCGAAGATTGCTGCAAAGCTCGCTGTAGGTTATTTTCTGGATGAACTTAAGAACCAGATCACTCAATCTACTTCTGCTTATTTTGAACCTGCGCTGGACTATGTGATAGTAAAAATGCCAAGGTGGAATTTTGATAAATTCAAGGGTGCAGATGATACCCTGGGATTGCAGATGAAATCGGTAGGTGAAGTAATGGCCATAGGCCGCACATTTACCGAGGCATTGCAGAAAGCCTGCCAGAGCCTGGAAAATAATGCAACTGGTTTGTCGTTTATAAGCACCAGCCGCCTGAGGCCGGAGGAACTGATAGATACACTGAAGCGACCTACATGGGACCGGATATTCAGAATAAAAGAAGCCATGGCGGCCGGTGTTTCTATAAAAACAATAAGGGACCTTACCCAGATTGACCGATGGTTTCTGTACCAGATACAGGATATAGTAAACCTGGAAACAGAAATAAAGAAATTTAAACACCTCGAAAAATTGCCTTTTGACTTATTGTGTAAGGCTAAGCAAATGGGTTTCGGGGATGAGCAGATTGCTGAGCTGGTAAAAGACTGCACTGCTGAAGAGGTTTATGAACATCGTAAGGCGCTGGGCATAACCCGTGTGTTTAAAATGGTGGATACCTGCAGCGCTGAGTTTGAGGCTAAAACCCCTTATTACTACAGCACTTTTGAAAATGCACCCCAATCTTCAGAAAATGGCACGGGAGTAGCCACTAATGAAAGTAAATTAACCGGCAAGAAAAAAATAATAGTTCTTGGATCCGGCCCTAACAGGATAGGTCAGGGCATTGAATTTGACTACTGCTGCACACATGGCTTGCTGGCGATAAGAGACTGCGGATATGAGTCGATAATGGTCAATTGTAATCCTGAAACGGTATCTACGGATTTTGACATTGCCGATAAACTTTATTTTGAACCCGTTTACTGGGAACATCTGTGGGAGATTATTGAACATGAGCAACCGGATGGTGTTATTGTTCAGCTTGGTGGCCAGACCGCGCTGAAACTGGCAAAACGCCTGCATGAGAAGGGAATTAAGATAATAGGCACTTCATTTGATGATATGGATATTGCCGAAGACCGTGGCCGGTTTTCGGATACACTGAAAGAACTGGGTATACCATACCCAAATTATGGCACTGCATACACTACCGATGAAGCTATTGAAGTAGCCAAAGAAGTGGGCTATCCTGTACTGGTACGTCCCAGTTATGTGCTGGGCGGACAGCGGATGAGGATAGTAATCAATGATGAAGAACTGGAGAAAAGTGTGGTGAGCCTGCTGAAACATTTGCCAGGCAACAAAATATTGATAGATCATTTTCTGGACCGCTGCCAGGAGGCAGAAATAGATGCGATATGCGATGGGGAAAAGGTGCATATTATGGGTATCATGGAGCATATAGAGCCGGCTGGTATTCATAGCGGAGACAGTCATGCATTGCTGCCGGTGTTTAACCTGGCTCCGCTTGTGGTAGATGAAATGGCTGATATTGCCACAAAAATAGCCCTGAGGCTGAATATTAAAGGACTCATCAACATTCAGTTTGCCATTAAAGACGGCAAAGTATTTGTAATAGAAGCCAATCCAAGGGCCAGCCGCACAACTCCTTTCATAGCAAAAGCCTATGGCATACCCTACCTCAATATTGCTACCAAAGTGATGCTGGGTGAAGTGATGCTTAAAGACCTTAAAATTGAGAAAAAACTGGATGGATTTGCAGTAAAGGAACCCGTGTTCAGCTTCAATAAATTCCCGAATGTGAATAAGGAACTAGGCCCGGAAATGAAGAGTACCGGAGAAGCCATACGGTTTATAAAAAACCTTCGCGACCCCTGGTTCCGCCAATTGTACAAAGAAAGGAGTATGCACTTAAGCAAATAATACTAAATTGTTTGTTTAGTAAGTGTCCCATACCCTTTTCAGGTGTGGGACATTTTTTTTGAATTCAACCTAAAAAATCCGCTATCTGCGTTTAATGAAATTAAATATATTTGTTGAAAATCAATTCCCATGAAGAATTTGGTAATGCTGCTTGGTTTTTTAATGCTGGTGGTACATAACCTGGTGGCGCAGATAGCCCTGGATAGTATGAGCTACCCCGAAACAGAGATAGGGACGGACAGTCTTAAGGTTACAACCGCTTCCTCCTTATTTCCATCATTTGCACCAATGACAGGTGGATCCTGGGATATGAATATAGTAACAGATTCTATACCTGTCTTTATGGGCTATCGTGTGCCAGCATCAGCTCCATATCAGTTTGCAGATAGTAATCAGTATAATTTTGCAGGATTTGCTTATCAAGGTAATTTACAATCTTCAATTTTTAGTGGCGGTATTTTTGATTATGGAAGAATTATACAGAAAAAATCTTACAATATCAATTCTTTAACTTCTGGCACAAATGATAGTTTAATTATTACAGCCCAAAATTCTTTGTACTCCCAGGAACATTTCAAAATAGCCTTCCCTGCTACTTTTAACTCATATTGGTCTTCATCATTTCATTCGGATTTGCATTTCTCGTTAACCTATATTTTGGGAGGTGATACATTGGCTCCGGGTATAATTAGAACATATACTACTGAAAGAGATTCTGTAATAGGATATGGTAAAATGAGTGTTAAGAATGCAAGTGGAAGTTCTTCCGTTTTTATAAATGTATTACAGGTCCGAACCATAATTACACATATAGATAGCTTTTTTCTTAACGGCATACCATCTAGTATATTTGCAGATATTTTCAGTGTAACTCAGGGGCAGAAAGACACTATTTATGAGCAAAATTTTTACCGGCAGTCTGAGGTTACACCGCTGGCAAAGGTGGAGTTCAGAGATGCGGCTTTTACCCAGCCATATAAGGCAACTACACATATTCAGCGGCTATTGAATGTTGGGGTACCGGAAACAAGAGTTGAAACAAAAGTGAATGTTTATCCAAACCCGGTTTGCGGTAATTTGGTTTATATAGAAATACCTCCCTGCACAGGAACCCCTGCTTACGAATTGGTCAGTATGGATGGGCAGAAGGTACTTTCCGGGATGCTTCCTGCCAATGAGCCAACAGCGAAGCTGGAAATACCCGCATCAGTTGCACCTGGCATTTACACCCTGAACCTGCACTTTAACGGCAGCTCTGTATATTCAACCCAGTTAGATCTTATGAAATGACATTAAAAGGGCTTCTGAATATTTGTACCTTGCTCCGGTAATTTAAAGAGAAATCAGAGATGGATGTGGCTACCCAGTCATTAAAAAATGTTGCAAAAATTGCGCTGGCGGGCCTTTTGGTTTTACTGGTCGGAGCTTTTGTATTTTTTAAAGAGCGGGTGCTATTTGCGGATACAGCCTATATTCTGTTCAATATCCTCAATTATCATTCCTTTGCTATACAGGAACATAGATACGGTTCATTTATTACGCAGTTGGTGCCTTACCTGGGCCAGTTGATGCATCTGCCTGTAAAGTCGCTGATAATTGGGTATGGGGCCAGTTTCAATGTGTTTTATTTTATTGTGGGGGCAATTCTTGTATACAGGTTAAGGCAATACAGGCTGGCTGTTCTGATGGCCATTTATTACTTTTTATTTGTCAGCCAATCCTATTTCTGGATCAACAATGAGATTCAGCAGGCGGTAGCATGGATGTTCCTGCTATTAGGTGCTACGCTATATTTTGGCGACAGACTGCTGAAAAGTGTTTGGGTTATCGCTTCATTTAGTTTACTTGCTTTTCTTACGGTTTTCACCCATTTTATTGTCATTATACCACTCGTCTTTCTGTTAGTTTATTTGTGGCTCGACAAGCAATTCTGGCCTTTTACCACCAGGCAATCTATTCTTCCGGTTTGTATTCTTCTGGCAGTGATCGTTGCAAAATATGCTTTTAGTGTTTATCACCCTTCGTGGGATAGCGCTCATTTGCATGGTGTTACTCACTTTTCACTTAAGGATGTTATTCATTCTTTTTCAAAACCTGTAGTAACAGTGTTTTTGCAGAGATGCATTTCCTGTTACTGGCCGGCAATTATAATACTGGTAGCGGGTATTGCCAGCCTGATTAAGGCCAAACAATGGAAACAGGCAAGCTGGGTGGTTGTATGTATAATGGGTTACATGATAATAATGGGGCTTACCTATGCCGGAGAAAATGATGGCAAAATCCAGTTGTTTCATATAGAGAGTGAATGGCAGTGCCTGGGAATAATTATTGCAACACCATTTGTATTCTCTTTTTTGCTGTCTCTTAAGGCATCAGTTGGCAATGTTGTTATGATTACCTTTTTTCTTGTAAGGTTGTTTTATATAGGCCAGGAGGCTAAGTTATTTATTTGGCGCACCCAATTCCAGGAACAGGTATTGACGCAGATGAGAAAAAAGAACATTACCAAACTCGTTTTGTACGATAACAATACCGACATCAACAAAAAATACATGCTGAACTGGGGAGCGCCTTATGAGAGCCTGTTCAGATCGGCAATGGAGGACAATAAGCCACTAGTCGTTTTTTCTTTTGTTAATCCTGATGATAAAACCACCCTTAGTGCATTGAAACCGGACAGATTTAATACGGGTTTTGGCACAATACCAACAAATACGCTGAATACCGCCTATTTTATTACAGATACCAATCACGCCTATCAGATAATGGACTATAATGAGTTTTTAAAATAATAGGCTGATTAAAGTTTATTTTTGCCACCAGATTATTAAAACCACACAATGCCAACAAAAAAACCACAGGAAAGTTTCGTAATCATGTCTGAACTGGTGCTGCCCAATGATACCAATACACTGGGCAACCTCATGGGCGGAAAACTCATGCACTGGATGGATATAGCCGCTGCTATTTCTTCACAAAAACATTGCAATTGCCCCGTTGTAACTGTATCGGTGGATAATGTATCCTTTACGCAGCCGGTAAAACTGGGGAACCTGCTCACCATTGAGTCAAAGCTTACCCGGTCATTCAATACCTCAATGGAAGTGTACCTGAGGGTATGGGGCGAAGACCTTTCGGCACAATACAAATATCTCTCCAATGAGGCCTATATGACCTTTGTGGCACTTGACCCTAATGGTAGGCCACGAGTAGTACCGGAACTGGTTCCTGAAACTGAAGCTGAAAATAAAATGTATGAAGGTGCGCTTCGCCGCAGGCAGTTACGCCTGATTCTTGCCGGAAAGATGAAAACTGAGGAAGCAGGGGAATTAAAAGCGTTGTTTTTTAAGGAATAATTACCTTTCATCTGCATATTAATTTGCTGTAAATTTGTATAAAATAACTGTTATGACTTTACAGCAAAGGCAAAGCCATTTAATTCAGCAGATAAACCAGGTGAGTGATGAAAATGTATTGATATTGATTGAAGAAGAATTGTCGTATCACCTGAAAAATAAGAATGCTATAGAATTAAATGAGTTTGATTTGAGTGAGTTGATAATGCTTGCAGATGAACCGGATGATAAAGACACAATATCTGAAGAAGAATACAGAAAGGCTACAGGAAAATGGCGTATGTAATAGTTAAGAAAAAGCGCTTTCTGAACAGACTTATAAAAGTGCTTACTTATCTGGATAATGAATGGGGGCATAATGTGGCAGTTGTTTTTTTGGAAAGGACAGACCAGAAAATTGAAATGATCCGTACTTATCCCTATATAGGAATACCATCGGGGATAAGAGATACCAGAAGCTTACTGGTAACAAAGCATAACAGGCTGTTTTGCCGGATTTAAAAAAGTAAAATCATCATTTTGAATTTATATGATACCCGGCGAAAACCAGTAAAAAGGAAACAAAATTCTGAGTAATAAATTAATAGTTCACTTAAATAATAGAATGGTATTAGATCGCAAATCACCCCCGGTAATACATGACGCAATAGAGTTTGATTTTAAACTGCCACCAATCAATAACAGGCTGCTGGAAAACGGGGTTCCGCTCTGGTGGCTCGATGCAGGCGTGCAGGACCTGGTGCAGATAGACTGGATTTTTCCTGCCGGGCTATGGTTTGAGCATCGGCCATCAGTGGCACAGGCAACGGCAGGATTGTTGAAGAACGGCACTTCAAAACATACAGCAGCTCAGATTAATGAAGCCCTGGAATTTTATGGCGCTCAACTGAAAACAACAGCGGGTAATGATTACGCAACAATTACATTGTACTCCCTGACCAGGCACCTGCCATCATTGCTGCCAATGGTTTATGAAATAATAACTGATGCTGTTTTTCCTGAAGAGGAAGTGGCAATTCACAAGCAGAATGCTATTCAAAAACTGATGGTAAACCTTCGCCAGTGCGAGTTTGTAGCCAACCAGCAGATCGATGCACTATTATTCGGTGAGGCCCATCCATATGGCCGGTATTCGAAGAAGGAAAATATAGAATTGCTGACGCGAGAGGATTTAGTTACATTTTTTAAAGCCTCCTACAACCTTGCTGATGTAAAGATATTTATGGCAGGTAAGGTTGGGGATAAGGAAGTGAATTATGTAAATGATGTGTTTGGCAAATTGCTGTTGCAAAAAACTATAAGGGAGCCTCAAAGTTTCACAACACCTCCCATAACATCACGCATTCATAAATTTGCGAACGACCCCAATGGTGTGCAGGGAGCTATACGAATTGGCCGGATGTTCCCTAACCGCCATCATCCAGATTATACTCCTATGTTTGTGCTGAATACGCTTTTTGGAGGATATTTTGGTTCGCGGCTTATGAGCAATATCCGTGAAGATAAAGGATTTACTTACGGCATTTACAGCGGTATTACACCTGAACTGAAGGGTGGTTCCATAGTTATTCAGACTGAAACCGGCAGGGACGTTGTGGATGCAGCTATTAAGGAGATATACCACGAAATGAATGTGCTTTGCAATGAGGTTGCATCAGACGAGGAATTACTGCTTGTGAAAAACTTCCTGCTCGGTAACCTGCTGGGTGACCTTGATGGGCCGTTCTCCATTCTTCAGCGGTGGCGGACACTCATCCTTAATGGGTTTACTGAGAACCATTTTTATAACAACATAAACATTTATAAAACCATTACCCCAAAGGAGCTTCAGTTACTGGCTCAGAAATATTATGTACCTGATAACTTTTATGAAGTTGTGGTTATATAAAATCAAACACCTAAACCAGTTCACTAAAGCAAACTTATCTATTGTTCGATAAATACTGATGGATGCGGAACGGGTATTCCAGATTATTCATTCTTGCAAGCGCCAAATTGCTTGGTGTATTGACTCTGTGTATGGCATATATGGCTGCAGTGGGGCAGGAGTTTGTGTATGTAAATACCGATAACCTTATACTAAGAGACCGGCCCGAAAATGCATACCTTGTACTTGCTATTCTCCACCCTCCGTGCAAACTTAAACTTGAAAAATATGAAGAAGGTTATAAAAACAATAAAGAGATAAAGGCTAAGTTTTACGAGGTTGCAATCAATTATTGGGACGATAAAAAATATCATCATTATATTAGTGGATGGGTTGAGAAAAGGTATGTTGTATCGGATAAAAATAAAATCAAAGATCCGGTTGATGATACTGCACTTGATTTGCATGCGTCCATAGTGAAACTGATACCCAGTGCGGAGGACGATGCCCATAACCCCAATAAACTGAATTGGGCAGATTTTCCAGGTCCAAAATATAAGGGAGGGGTAAATGCGCCGCCACCTGTGAAACGTATCTATCATAAGGGGCCAAAAGGTGGTTGCTACTATATTAGCCCCAAAGGGTATAAGGTATATGTAAACAAGAGTTTCTGTAAGTAAAGGATTTAATATCAGAGATGTTTTACTTTTGCTTTTATGAATCTCATAGCTCCCGACCATATAGCTAATTACATTGCAGGTATATTGCAGCCTCCAATAAACGGTAAATACATTGATAATATTAACCCTGCCACAGGTAACGTGTATAGCGCTACTCCTGATAGCGATATAAAAGATGTAGAAGAAGCGATAGGGGCTGCGAGGGCTGCCTTCCCGATGTGGAGTAATACTCCGGTTGAAGAGCGCTTTAAGATTCTTAACCGAATTTCCCAGCTAATAGATGATAATATCGATTCCCTGGCACTGGCCGAAACAAACGATAACGGCAAACCATTGTGGTTGAGTAAACGTGTGGATATACCCAGGGCATCGAGCAACTTCAGGTTCTTTGCCACGGGCATTATGCACTTCAGCACAGAGAGCCATAATATGGAGGATAAGGCCATCAATTACACCCTGCGGCAACCTATTGGAGTGGTTGGTTGTATATCTCCCTGGAACCTGCCATTATACCTGTTTACATGGAAGATTGCGCCGGCACTGGCTGCAGGAAATTGTGTTGTGGCAAAGCCCAGTGAGGTAACGCCTATGACTGCCTACTTGCTTAGCCTGATATGTATAGAAGCCGGTCTGCCCGATGGTGTACTGAATATAGTACATGGCACCGGACCAGGTTGCGGATCGGCGATAGTAGCTCATCCGGAGATCAAGGCAATCTCATTTACTGGCAGTACAAGGGCCGGCAGAGAGATTGCTGCAGTTGCTGCACCAATGTTCAAAAAGCTATCGCTTGAGCTGGGTGGCAAGAACCCCAATATCATATTCGCAGATTGCGACTGGGATAAAATGATGCATACAACACTCCAGTCATCTTTCAGCAACCAGGGCCAGATATGTCTTTGTGGAAGCAGGATTCTTGTGGAAGAAAGTATCTATGAAAAGTTTACACACGAATTTGTTGCCCGGGTTAAGAAGTTTACCAATGGCGACCCATTGGATGACAACAGCAGGCAGGGAGCGGTAGTAAGTAAAATGCATTTTGATAAAGTACTCAGTTGCATTGCCCTGGCTAAGGAAGAAGGTGGAACAATATTGACCGGTGGCAATGCAGTTACATTAGATGGAAGATGTGCCAATGGCCTGTTTATAGCTCCAACCGTAATAGAAGGCCTTGGCCCACATTGCCGCACTAATATGGAAGAGATCTTCGGGCCGGTTGTAACTATACAGCCT
Organism: uncultured Bacteroidota bacterium; assembly: GCA_903904855.1. Taxonomy (GTDB): domain Bacteria; phylum Bacteroidota; class Bacteroidia; order Chitinophagales; family Chitinophagaceae; genus Nemorincola. The sequence continues at coordinate 55,146 of CAIVEH010000121.1, forward strand.
TTTAAAAACGAGGACGAAGCACTGCAACTTGCCAATACCAGCGACTATGGCCTGAGCGCCACCATTTGGACACAGGATGTGAGCCGGGCCAACCGTGTTGCTACCCATGTAAAAAGCGGTATAATATGGATCAACTGCTGGCTGCTGCGCGATCTGCGGACTCCCTTTGGTGGTTTTAAAAACAGCGGTGTGGGCCGTGAAGGTGGATGGGATGCGCTTCGGTTTTTTACTGAGCCTAAGAATGTGTGTATTGAATTATAGGAACTTTATGCGGCCACAAATAGTGACCGAATAGATAAAAATTATTACAAAGTAGAATTATCTTTGAAAAACAGAATCAATGGAACTTCTGCTGATCCAGCAAAAGATATATGAAATAAGAGGCCAGAAAGTCATCATAGACTTTGATCTGGCGGAACTATATGAAGTTCCTACAAAACGGTTAAACGAACAAGTTAAACGAAACATTAAGCGTTTCCTATTTGATTTTATGTTCCAAATCACACAACAAGAATGGAACCTTATCCGGTCGCAAAATGCGACCGCATCTCAAACGAAACGCAATATTTCAGCATTACCATATGCCTTTACAGAACAGGGTGTAGCAATGCTCAGCGGCGTATTGAAAAGCGATATAGCGATAAATGTAAACATAGCCATTATGCGGGCGTTTGTATTTATGAGGCAATATGCTTTGAGCCATAAGGACCTTACAGATAAACTGAAGGAGCTGGAAACCAGGTATGATAAGCAGTTTGGCGATGTGTACCATGCGCTGAATTTTTTGATAAAAAAGGATAAATTGCAATCAGATCAGGAGAACAGGAAACGGATTGGGTTTAAGAGAGGGCCTGAAGATGAATAGCTTAATACATGGATTAATATTGAAACGATGTCTGCTCAAACTCAAGATATCTCCGTGATCGGATACAGTAAAGATTATGCTACCGATCTGCTCCGATTGCTGCTATTGCTGCAAAGAGATTATTTCTCTGAAAACGCCTCGGAACAAATCAAAGAACTGAGGGCTGAAAAGGATATTGAAGGCGCCTATAAAACCTATATACGCTATATAGCCAGCAGGCAGGATGATACCTGGAAAGTATTGCTGGCAAGGGCTTCAGGCAATATCATTGGTTTTATAATTGGCAGTATTTTGGTTGAGCCAGACCTGGTAAATGGTATAGTTGGGAGAATTGAAGACTGGTATGTGGAAAAGGAATTCAGGGGATCGGGGATCGGGATAGAGCTTTATGATGAACTGGAAGACTGGTTCATTGAGAAAGAATGCGACCAGGTGGTATCAGATACGTGGGCAGATAATGAGCTAAGCATAAAGGCGCACAAACAGTCGGGGTTTTTTGTTTCGGGGATTTCTTTCAGTAAGAAGTTATAAAAAGGGAAGCCCCGGGGTCCGGGGCTTATAGGTTTTTAGTCATAATGAGGGAAAGGTAGGGATTACAGGGGTTGGGTTTACAGCACTCAAAATAATAATTACAGGGTTCGGTTAGTAACAGGGTAAAAGTTAAGGGTTTAGGGTTTTCATCAATTTTTCATAGTCTTCTACTTATATAGGCGTATAAAAAAGGAAAAAGGTTAGGTAAATTTTGAAATATTTATTATTGTAAATTGTTAAGCGCTGCTAATGGCTGTCTGGTAATGCTTACATTTGATTAAATTATCAGGGTTAAATCGGTTATGCTTGTAAAATTATTCGGCAGTGCGGTATATGGAGTGGATGCTATTACCATAACAATTGAGGTAGATACCCCGGGTGGACAACTGGGGTATTTTATAGTGGGATTGCCGGATAATGCCGTGAAAGAAAGTACAGACAGGGTGCTCTCGGCCATGCTGAATACAGGGTTTGAAAGGCCACGCGCCAAAATGGTGGTGAACATGGCCCCGGCCGATATTAAGAAAGCCGGCGCTGCATATGATCTACCAATAGCTATCGGGTTTCTTGCTGCAACAAATCAACTGCCTTCTGAGCAGCTTCATGAATATGTAATGATGGGCGAGTTGTCGTTGGATGGCTCTATACGGCCCATTAAGGGCGCATTGCCGATAGCCATACAGTCGAGGGCGGAGAAATTCAAGGGGCTTATCGTGCCTAAGGAAAATGCACGGGAGGCTGCATTGGTGAACAACCTTGATGTTTATGGGGTTGAGCATATAAAAGAGGTGGTTGATTTCTTTAATGGAGTGAGTGACCTTAAGCCGCTTAAAGTAAATACCCGTGAGGAGTTTTTTGATGCACAGAGCCATTTTGAGATTGATTTTAATGATGTAAAGGGGCAGGAAAATGTGAAACGCGCCCTTGAGATAGCTGCTGCCGGCGGGCATAATGCCATACTGATAGGGCCGCCCGGAGCAGGAAAGACCATGCTGGCAAAGCGGCTGCCTACTATATTGCCACCGCTTACCCTGCACGAGGCGCTGGAAACTACCAAGATACACTCGGTAGCGGGCAAGTTGCCCGGCAACACTTCGCTGGTATCGCAGCGGCCATTCCGGAGTCCGCACCATACCGTGAGCGATGCTGCACTGGTAGGAGGCGGCGGGATACCCCAGCCCGGTGAAATATCGCTGGCACATAACGGCGTACTGTTTCTGGATGAGCTGCCGGAGTTTAAGCGTACTGTTCTGGAGGTAATGCGGCAGCCTATGGAGGAGCGGCGGGTAACCATAAGCCGCGCGAAAGTGAGCATGGACTTCCCTGCCAGCTTTATGCTGATAGCCTCTATGAACCCCTGCCCCTGCGGCTACTTTAATCACCCCGAGAAGGAATGTACCTGCAGCGCTGTGATGGTGCAGCGCTACCTGAACAAGATAAGCGGCCCGCTGCTGGACCGCATAGACCTGCATCTGGAGGTAACTCCGGTGCCCTTTACCGAACTCTCGAGCGAGCGGATGAGCGAGGGGAGCGATACTGTGCGGGCCAGGGTGATAACGGCCAGGGAGATACAGGCAAAACGGTTTGAGAAGCATGAGGGTATATATTGTAATGCACAAATGGGCACTAAGCTGCTGAAAGAAGTATGTGTGATAAGTAATGTGGGCGCCAACCTGCTGAAAACTGCTATGGACCGGCTGAACCTGAGCGCCAGGGCTTATGACCGTATTCTCAAGGTTTCAAGAACTATTGCTGACCTGGCGGGGAGTGAGGATATTCGGCCGGAGCATCTGGCGGAGGCGATACAGTACAGGAGCCTGGATAGAGAGGGATGGGGAGGATAAGGTTTAGAAACGTAGTTTCAGAATGGGAGGCACTTCGACCAGATTGTAATTATTTTAATGGTTTTATTTTTCAAACCAAGTACCTTTAGAATAGTGAATCGATTATAAAATAACAACGACAAATGAAAATCGAAAGTATTAAGCTAAAAAATTTCAAATCGTTTCAAAATCTAGAGTTAAATAATATTTCCGATTTGGCGATTTTTGTTGGAGCAAATGGTTCAGGAAAGACAACGCTTTTTGATGTTTTTGGGTTCTTAAGTGACTCTTTGAAAAATAACATTAAGCAGGCATTTGCAAAACGCGGTGGTTTTAGGGAAGTAATAAGCAGAGGACAAACTGGATTAATTGAATTTGAACTACAATTCAGGCTGAACATTGCAGGAAAAAATCGTTTGATCACTTATCGACTTGAAATAGGGGAAGAAAAAGGGAAACCTTTTATTGAACGGGAGCTATTGAGATATAAAAGAGGTGCCTACGGATCGCCATATCATTTTTTAAATTTCTCAAAAGGAAGTGGGTATGCAATAAATAATGAAGAGGATTTTGATAAAAAGGATGAAGAGTTAACAAGAGAAGAGCAAACTTTAGGGTCCCCTGATATTTTAGCAATCAAAGGCTTGGGACAATTTGCAAGATTTAAGGCAGCGAATGCATTCCGGAATTTCATCGAAAACTGGCATGTTTCTGATTTCCATATTACCGATGCAAGGGGAAGCAAGGAAGCGGGATATGAAGAACACTTGTCAACAACTGGTGAAAACTTACCTCTTGTTGCACAACACATGTATGAAAACGACAGGAAAAATTTTGATAAGGTGCTTGACAAGATGAAGAAACGGGTGCCTGGTATTAGTTCCATAACAGCAGAGTCGACAGTGGATGGACGAATAGTTTTAAGATTTCAGGATGGATCGTTTAAAGACCCTTTCATAGCGAATTATGTTTCAGATGGGACAATAAAAATGTTCGCTTATCTGCTCTTATTGAATGATCCTTCCCCCCATCCGCTACTCTGCATCGAAGAGCCTGAAAACCAACTTTATCCCAGTCTTCTGGAGGAACTTTTAGAAGAATTCAGGCTTTATTCTAAAAGAGGCGGGCAGGTATTCATTTCATCACATTCTCCTGACTTATTAAATTCTGCAAAACCAGAGGAGGTATATTGGTTGGTCAAAATGAACGGGTACACAAAAATTGAACGGGTTTCTGATCACCCTGAATTAACAACTTTGTACGAAGAAGGGGAAAAATTGGGTTACTTGTGGAAGGAAAATTATTTTAAAGGTAGTAACCCCAAATAATTATGAACAAAACGGTACTTGAAATTTTAACAGAGGAAACTTCAATGGCTTATTTTTTAGAAGGATTGCTTCCTCGGATTTTACCCGATGATTACCGCTTAGGAGTCAATTGTTTTGTTCGCCCTCATGAAGGTAAGTCTCACTTAAAAAAATCACTTCCCAAAAAAATCGGAGCTTACAGCAGATTCCCTTACCCTGTAAAGCTCATAGTAGTTCATGATCAGGATTCAGGCGATTGCCTGTTATTGAAAAATCAGTTAGTTAACTTATGTGAATTCAATAGTGATATCCCATTCAAAGTACGGATAGTTTGCAGGGAGCTCGAAAACTGGTATTTTGGTGATATTCAGGCAATACGGAAGGTTTACCCGGAAATAAACTCACGAAAATTAGCAGGCAAAACGAAAGCTGACAAGATTGATGCATTTCATGGGGCTTATGAATTAGAAAGGATGACTAAATCATTTTCAAAAACATACGCTGCGAGAGAAATTGCTCAGATCATCAGCATTGATAGCAACCTTTCGCCAAGCTATAACCAATTTTTAAACGGGTTGCGGCAATTGATAAAATAACACCATTAGATCTTCATAATATTTACATTACTTATAGTTGAATACCAAATGATTCTTATAAGATAATTGACCTTGAGATGCGAGTGGATATAAGGCCGGAGCACCAGAGAGGCAATACATTACAGAAGTCTGGATAGGGAGGGAAGGGGAGGATAAGTGAGTTCGGGGTGCAAAGAGAGGAAGTGGAGATTTCCAACCAGAGTATCATTCTATAATTGACTACATTGTGTAAAGTAGTTTATAATAGTCTGCCCAAATAATAAGAATATTGAAATCACAACCTTCACAACATGGCAATCAGATCACTGAACGGCTTATACTCATACCCTATACCATAGCCATCTGCAACGCTATCCTTGATGCCGATTTTAGTTGGCTCAATAAATTGAATTTGAAAAAAGGCCTTAGCTGGCCCGATGCTGATGTGATGGAAACCCTGCCCAGAATAATCAATAACCTCACTGTAGTAGGACATCCTACCGGGTTTGAAGCGTGGATGATCATTAAGGCTGATACTCATGAAATCATTGGTGATGCAGGATTTAAGGGGTTCAACCAGGAGCAGGAAAGTGCTGACCTTGGCTACGGCATCATAAAAGAAGAGCGCCTGAAGGGCTATGCCACGGAAGCTGCATCTGCGCTGATACATTGGGCATTCTCCCATCCGCAGGTAAAAGAAATCACTGCATCCTGCCTGGCATCGAATGCTGACTCGGTAAAGTTGCTGAAGAAGCTAAATTTTACATCAGTGAAGCAGGAGGATGATATGATTCACTGGTATTTGAGAAGGTAACGCCCACTGTGAAAAAGGCTCAATTTATAGAAAGGCAGATCCCAGTTTTGGAATGGCGAGGGGGCTGAGTCAACTAGTGCATTTCCTGGTTCCGATTAAGGTATATTTAGTTTCCAGTTGAGGTAAAGAAATTATTCAAAGTAGGTCTTTGAGCCAGTAAGTGCTTGGCGCCAAAAACAATGAACACCCTGTTGTGTATTTGTAGGTTCTTAAAGATATTGGATAAAATCGCACTGTCCCTTATCTGAAAAGAATAAAGCAAAATAGCGCCAAATTCACCCTGGTCGTTTTCTGTTTGAGATAAGTCGAAATTCTTCAGATCTATCTTTTTATGCTCATTATGTTGTTCGTACAAGTTTTCAAAATAACTCCACTTACTTTCATGGTCAGACAATACTAATTTACACCTCAATTTTATATACCTGTTCATGAATTTGTCATACTCGTAGTTTATATCACTCAATTTGTGGTGGCCTGAAATAAACTGTGGAATAAATCTCTGCACCACTAAAAAATACAATATCGTATTTCTTTCATGAAGTCTTAAAAGTCCTGCTATTTCAACACTATCAGGGCAATCTGCGTTTACTAATTTTATGTTTGATTGATCTGCCAAAAACTTCAGATAGCCAATAGTACCATTTTTTACTATTGCTTCTTCCCTGGTCTTAAAGTGAATACTATCTGCCACTTGCCCTCCTTCATTCAGAATTATTGTTGGCTTGAGCTGTAAAAAGTATTTGCGAATTGTGTCAAATCTTGCGTCAGCAGGGTCGTTTCCATGTCGTTCGCCAAGATAAACAATGTGTTTAGTTCCTTTGAATTTTTCATAAACCATTACCGGCATATTGCCGTTGTTCTTTTGCAGTATCTCCTGAACATGAGTGTCAATTGCAGCATAATCTATATACTCAATTTTGGGCATTGAGTATGTCTCAATCTTTTTTGATTCGGAATTACAGCCAAGCAGAATTGCTAATAACAGTAGTGTAAATATTCTCAACTTGTTTATATTATTATCGCCTGTAACGGCTTGTGAAATTGTATAGTTAATGAAATACCAACCCTATCTATGGTAAAAGATGATTCATAAAGATATAGTATCCAGGGATATTCCCTAATGACGAGATTGCAGGGTGATGGAACATAAGTACGCCGGGTCAGTGAGCTGAGGATCTGATTTTTGGGGTTAGGTAGTTTTTGAATCCGCTACAGATCATTGAATACCCCTTCGGCTATCGCACAGGGCAGGCTTCGGAGAAGGGGTTTTACGATATTTCCGGATGCCCTGCGGAACATCCATAACAACAAGGATGGTTATCTTTTCTTCGATTCAATCCTTTTTGTTTCTTTTGCAGCCTGCAGAAAGTTTTCACCTGTTACCACACTTTTACCTGTTTTAGCCTCCAGTTCTTTTCTTGCATTTTTGGCTACGGCACCGCCTTTTTTGCCTGCTTTTGCATTTTGCTGTAATCCCTTTGCCTGTTCGCTTTCGGCTATCTGCCGGGTGGAGAGTTCGGCGTGCGCAGTAAAAATCAATTCTGCTTCATTCATATGGTCGCGCAGGTTCTGAGATTTCAGGGTTTTCAGTTCTTTGTGTTGTTTTACGGTCAGACCCGTCCATTCCTGGTGGATGATGTTGGTAAGCATTACAAATTCGTCACCTTCCTTTACGCCTGCTTCTTTCCAGTAATCGGTTAGTTTATTACGGGTTTCCTGGCCGGTCATACGCTGCTATATCCATTTTTCACTACGGCCCAATTTTTGCCAGTTTTCTCTTGCCCGGTCTAGGCTTTGAGCGGGGTCTGCAATTTCCTGCATCCTTTCAAAGCCCACTTTTGCGAGCCATTGCTTGAATGGTTCGGCTTTGGGTGAGGGTATTGACTGGATGATGCGCAATAATGTTTGTACATTTGCTACATCTGTTTCGCGCATTTTACCATCTGCCGCTTTTAATTTCAACTGTCGACAAACTGTCGACAGTTCAAGACCATCTTCCGTCTTTACCCGTATCTTCATTTTAAACCAGTAATCGCGCGGATTGGCGCTACCTGTAAGCACTTCAACCACATCAATAATAGAAAAATACCATTGTTCTTCCTTTGCGTCCCAATAAGTGCGAACAGGTGTGTTTTCAAATATTTTAATGTTACTCATGCCAATTGGTTTTAGAATTTTAAATAAAGATCAGTCCGTTCGGACTGGCATTAACAATTAAGCTTTTTACAGAGGTGGTAAATTACTTAATTAAGCAATCAGTTGTTAGTAGAAATATATTGGGGGGCAATTGTATTATTTGGGATGAGTTATAGACCCTGCAAGGGCGGAGTCTTCCTGTTTACAAAAACATTTCCGTAAGTTAGTATCGGCTTCTGCTTTAAATGGAGGGGCTGAATGAGTACTATAGAAAACAAGAAAGATGTTCCCACCAAAGCCTTGGCAAATATTCATAAAACTATGCAACGAAAAAAAAGAATAGGAGTGGTGGGCCTTGGCGGTGTAGGCGGATATTATGGCGCCATGCTTGCCATGCATAATGAAATAGCTCAGGAATATGAGCTCATTTTTATTATGAGAGGCGAGGGCAAACAGAAAGTAATTGAACAGGGTCTGCATATCACCACCGTGAATGGCTCATTTACGGTGCACCCAACATTGGTATCTGATACACCTGAGATAATCGGTTCACTGGACCTGATTATTTTTTGTACTAAAACTTATGACCTGGAAAATGCTGCAATTCAATACAAGCCCTGTGTGCATGAGGGAACAATAGTGTTACCCTTACTGAACGGAGTAGAAAACAGTGAAATTCTGCAACGCATTTACCCGGAATCAAAAGTATTGCAAGGCTGTGCGTATATTGTCTCCAAGATTGAGTCACCCGGCTGCATTGTGGAACGTGGCAATTCTGATCAACTTTTTTTTGGTAATAAGGATATTGAGCCGGAAAAGCTGGATTGGATAGTTGATATTTTCAGAAAAGCCCGGATTAACTTTGTGTATTCGAAGGAAATAAAAAGGATCATTTGGGAAAAGTTTGCCTTTGTGTGCTCAGTCGGGACATTAACCAGTTACCTGGATAAGCCTACAGGCTTAATTCTGGAGACTGATGAATACAGAAATTGCCTGCGATCAATGATTATGGAAATTATGCTTCTGGCTGAAGCAAAAGGGATCAGATTCAACGATAATTTTTTAGAGGAAGCCCTCCTGAAAATGAGCAAACTACCTTACCATACGACTTCTTCGCTTCATCATGACCTGAAGAATGGCCACAGGACAGAGTTGGAGTCATTACCTGGTTATGTGGTACTATCGGCACGAGAAAAACAGATTCAGGTTCCAATGTTTGACAGTCTATATGTAAACCTGAAGCTGAATACAAATTCGCACCTTTATGGGTCGGAATTATAAATTCCGACCAGCAGAGGTGTTTGTGGATTTTCTGAACCTGATTTCAAAAACAATTTAGTAAGTTAGTATCGGCTCCTGATGTAAATGGAGCAGCTAAATGAGTACTATAGAAAACAAGAAAGATACTCCCACCAAAGCTTTTGCATCTGCAGGTGCTTGGGCGCAATGGCTTGGGTCCAATCATGCACAATCGGATGGTATATGGCTGCGGATTTTCAATAAAGAGTCGGGTGTAAAAACGGTTACCAATGCAGAAGCGCTGGATGCAGCGCTCTGTTACGGCTGGATAGATGGAAAAAAGAAGAAACTGGATAGTGATTCCTGGATACAGAAATTCACGCCACGCCTGGCGCGGAGTATATGGTCGAAACGAAACATCGAACATATAGAACGGCTTACCAACGAAAAGAGAATGAAAGCCGCAGGGCTGAAGGCCTTTGAAGACGCAAAGAAAGACGGGAGACTTGCGGCAGCATATGATTCGCCCTCCAATTCTACAACCCCAGAGGATTTTCTACAACTCCTTGAAAAAAACAAAAAGGTAAAAGCATTTTTCGACTCGCTGAACAAAGCCAACAAATATGCGATAACCTGGCGGCTTCAGACCGCCAAAAAACCGGAGACCCGAGAAAAACGAATGAACCAGATACTGGAAATGCTGGCTAAGGGGGAGAAATTTCATTGAGTAAGACTATATACAGACCTCAAAAAATCAATAACATTCAGGTAAAGATTTCAAATCCCTGAAATCTTAAACATCAACGTTATCTGTACTCATTACAACAAAACGTTAATTCATTCCTTCATCCATTAAATTTTTCCAAAGTTCTTTATATAACTATAAATCATTGTATTTTCGTGTAGTGTTTATTTGACTTATAAATAATACCCACGTTATATGAATCCACCTTATACCCGCCAATCAAAATGGGCCTTGTTATCAGCATTGCTGCTGATAACATCCTTTGCTAATGCACAAAATACTATAGGCTTTACCAAGGCTACAGCTTATGCAGCAATCCAGCCTGTAAACAAGTTTGAAAGTTATAGCTCCAGCCAGGCTGAATATTTGGGTTCATTGAAATATAGCTATGGAAGCAGGAAATTCAGGAGCGATCACAAACGTGTTTGGGGATATGTAGGCCTTTCCGGTTTGGGCGTTGGGTTAGTTGCTTTTGCTGTTTCAGATCCCGGTGATTTTGCAGTGGCAATTGTAAATGGCCTGGCAGGGTCTAACACCCCTCCTACCAGCAGCAACCCTGTGAAGCCATCCTATCTGACCAACAGCCAATACGACATGTGGAACCTTATTATGATAGGCGGTATAGCCCTGGGAACTATAGGTGCTGTGATAGATTATTCCCAACACAGGTATGCTCTCGCGGAGAAGACAGGGTATATGGAGGCTCTTTGCTATACAAAACAAGGTTATGCCAGGTTTCATGTAGCTGGCAGTGGCAATCAGATAGGGTTAGGGATTTCTTTATATTAGTTTGCTAACCGGTTGAATTATGCATGGTGACTATTCTTTATTGAGATCATCCGGTCTGAGCGGAACCCCAATTGTTAAAGATTGAATGCAGGGAGCAAATGAGCGAGGAATTAGTAATTCCATTCCATTTGGGCCGGGATGGCCAATCACGCAACGCGATGCAGCTGGGGTGAAGGTATAAGGCCAGAGCATTTGGTGGAAGCTATACAAAGCAGGAGCCTTGAGAGCGGGGAGCGGAGAGAGACGGTGCGGAATTGGGAATTAGTGATTGGGAATTGGTTTACCGATGCCCAATAGATGGACTAATTGTAGGTTCATTTTGTTGCTCAAGGCTAAAAATATATCTTCACTTCTCGAATTGTTTTTCGTGAGATTAATTTCTTTAAATCCTAAACTCATTACCGGGATGGAACCTGTTGCTAAAAAGGGATTGTACATCTCTCTGTTTATTTCATTGTTATTGCCGCTTTTACAGCAATGCCTGCCATTTATTACCAGTGGCAAGTTAATGGGTTATTTCAGTGAGTCGCCGGATATTACCTTCTCTTTTCAAAAGTGGTGGGATGGCTCCTATCAGAGGGCAAAGGAAAGTTATATTAATGATCATATTGGTTTCAGGCCAGACCTGGTTCGGAGTAACGGGCAAATCGACTATTCGCTGTTCCATAAAGCTAACTATGCGGGCGCTTCTGTGGGGCAAGACAATTATTTATTTCTCGATGGTTATATATCTGCCTATTATGGCGAAGACTATGCAGGTTTGCCCAGGCTTAAGAAGCAAATGGTAAGGCTTAAGGCATTGCAGGACACCTTTGCAACTATGGGTAAGTCTATTATCCTCGTTTATGCACCATGTAAAGCCTGGTATTGCACCAGGTATCTTCCTGACCATGCGAAAAAAGCAGAACACCTTCCGAATAACTATAAAACATGTGCGAGGTTGGGTGATTCGCTAGGGATTAATTACATAGATATGAATGCATGGTTTATTTCTATGAGAGAAAAAACGAGTGAATTACTTTTTGCAAAACAGGGCATTCACTGGACAAACTATGGCTCTGTGCTGGGCGGAGACAGTCTCGTAAAATATATGGAACATCTGAGGCACATTCATTTACCTCATCCCTATTGGACAAAAGCAGAGCATACTTCAAAAGCACTTTATCCCGACAACGACCTGGCCAATATACTCAATACCATCTGGCCTCCTACAACGGAGACGTTCTTTTATCCTGAGTTGCATTATACACATGATTCTACAACAACTAAACTAAAAGTGATCCATATAGGTGATAGCTTCAACTTCAACATGGTAATAACAGGTTTTATGAAAAATGTCTATTCAGAATGGCAATACTGGTTTTTCTTTAAAAACGTATTTACTAATAAATCTGACGACATATGGAAATACAATCAGATTGAAGAACTAAACTGGAAGGATGAAATAAAAAAGGCTGATTGCATTGTATTATTGAACACTGTAAAAAATACTGATAATATTGCCAGTGGGTTTATTGATTCGGCTTATAATTATTACTTCCAGGAAAGATAATAGAAGTACCTCTACGCATTTATTAGCACCACTATTTGCTTTATGGCATCCCCCTTCGAGAAAATAACAGATGATTCAAAGGGTGGTTTCTACAATTGTAACGCTGTGGTGTAACAAGTAGCACTATACTAAATTAAAGATGCTAGAACATAAAATTCAATTCAGAATTGATTCAAGCCACTTCAATTTTCTTCAAATTCATCCTGTTTTTGAAGAAAATATATTCCGGTGGCATTTCAATCGAACTAACAAAAACAAGCTTCAAAAGACCCGACAACTTTGAGAAAAGGGTGGGTTGCATATTTAGCAGTGTTTGTATATATTTGATCCAAAACAAATTAGCCATGAAAAATTTTTTTGGATATTGTATATCCATTGCAGCAATTGCCATATGCTCAACACATGTTTTTGCACAGCGAAGCGCCACTGAAAATGCCCAATTGTGGAATTTATATCAATCGGCTGTGCTTAATTCGGAATATACCGACTCGGCTAAAATCTGGAATGGGTTACAGACTATCACCCATGCCAACCATAATCTGGTTTATTCAACTATTAATGGAGAAGAGTATATACTGGTTGTAACCTGGAAAGCAGTAAATTACTATGTGCAAACCAACACAGCACAGCCGCAGCCCTATAATACACAAGGATATGATATGTGGGTAACTACGGCTCCTGAGCTGAAACAAAAAGTAAGGACCACAAAGCCTACCGAGCTGGAATTGCGCCTGGAACAATTACTTGGCCTGCCACCGGTGGAAAATTATTACAAATACTTTTTTGAATTCTGGGTAAGGCCGCAAGACCTGTACAGGCCCTGTGCCGACAATGAGATAACTGATAATGCCTGCCAGATTGCATTCCCACCAAATGTTACCCCTGAATTTGTATCGTGGGTAGACAGCCAGCGCATCAGCAGGTTTTTTGGTGGAGATCCTAAAACCAGATATCCCTGGACGGAACTTGGATACACCTACGACTGGAGTCCGGCTAATACAACACATCGTGGCTGCAGTGAGTTTGTGATAAAGAAATTTGCTACCATTTACCAGCGGCATTTTTACAGTACATCGGAGTACATTTATGGTGTTCCAGAAACTCAAAGCGCCAAAGAGGGTGTTGTAAAATAGTTTCGCAGGGGTAATACATTATTCAATTTCAGAGCCTGCCATCAAAGAACCAGTCTATATCTCAGATTCGCATGCAAAGATTTAATTGCCAAGACAAGGAAGATCCTTGTTTTGGAGCTGGTTATTTATTTTTGACCAGCTTCAGCCAACTGGGAACAAACAGATGATTTTCTTCAAACTATTTTTTATCAATTAATCTGGGTTAAACAATTTCATTTAGACAATCATGTAACTTTACTATATCTATGAAAAGGCAAATATCCCTTTTTGCGTGTTTCTGCTGCCTGTTCTGCCCGTTGATTGGTAGTGCACAATCGTGGCAGTGGGGCATTGGGTGCAAAACCTATGGGACACAGGGATTTGATGGCACTGCCATGACCGCTGATAATATGGGCGGTATTTATGTTGCAGGACTGGCTATAGACGATTCAACTCAATTTGGCCCGTTCATAATACATCAATCAACGTGGTATGGGCAAATGGTAATTTTTAAGACTGATTCGGCAGGTAGCTATCGGTATGTAATCAACTCAGGCGGCACTGCCAACGGATGGCCCTCTGCAATTGCAACAGATAATACAGGCAACCTTTACGTTTTCGGGCGTTATTATGGTGCTGCCAATGATTCATTTGTACTGGATACCATTACCCTCACGAGCACTACTGCCGGTGAAATGTATTTTCTTGCCAAGCTTTCACCTGCCGGCCATGCTATATGGGCAACAAATGTGGCTAAAGATTCGTTTCCTCATCTTTTCAATGGAGGCATGGGTGTGGATGGTGCCGGCAACATATACATTGGGGGGGATTTTGATTTCCCTCATTCCATCTCCATTGGTTCAACTACATTGACCAATACGGATACATCTTTACCCTATTCTACTGACCTTTTCCTGGCCAAGTATGACCCAACCGGCCATCCTATCTGGGCGAAAAGATATGGGGGCCGGCACAATGATTACCTGAATGGATTTGCAGTAACCCCCTCCGGGAATTTTTATATAACCGGAAAATTCGGCGCGGGCAGTGCGGCTCCTGATACTTTTGTTATTGGCAGCGATACTTTAACTGATGCAACAGTGACAATGGCCGATCCGGGTACATTTTATGCAAAGTTTGATAAAGACGGCAACCCTATATGGGCCAAAACACTGAACCATCATATAAAAGGAATGGGCATGATAATTACTGATCCCAGTGAGCAATTATACTTCAATGGTTATATAGATACAGCTATTACTATTGGTAGCTACCCACTAGCTACTTTTGGAGACTATGATGCTGCATTTGGCAGGTTTGATTCAGCCGGTAACATAATATGGGCTCATTCGGCCGGTGGCAGCGGGAGGGATGCGGGGTTTGGAATGACTTTAGACTCATCCGGGGATATGTGGCTGACCGGGAATATGAACCATGTAAATTATGGTGTAGCTGGTTATACCATGAATTTCCAGGGTAATATACTGACGGTGCCTTCTGTGAATTTTGACCCTATGTATATTGTTGAATACAGCGGAGAAGGCACCTATATTTTCGGAACAACACTGGTAAGCGGCGGCGACGATTTCAGTGGTCTATGCGCAGATGACCTATGCAATATTTATGTGGGTGGCGACTATATGCATGTGGATATGATTTTCAATACTGATACACTTCTTGAGGAAGGGGGCCCTATCGAGGACCTGTTCATAGCTAAGTACCGGTATGGGATTTGTGGCACAGCACTTTCTCTTTCTGCTTCAGGCCAAACGGATGGTATTATGCTTTACCCCAACCCTGCATTCACAGAGCTTAATATTTCATCTGGCTCTAAAACAATTACTTCCGTTTGCCTTACCAACCTGACCGGGCAGGAAGTTTATAACCAAAATTATAATCAGGCAAAGGTGCAGGTTGATGTTGCCCAGCTGCCAGCCGGACTTTATTTTGTAAAGGTCAACGGGCAGGATGTAAGGAAGTTTGTAAAAGAATAAAATATAAAAACTGGCACCAAGTTTTCTCCCACGGAGGAGATTTGCAGACGCTATTGAAGCATGCAATTGACAGCGTAATGCTTTAGTGTTTAAACGGATGATTTATAGTTACATAATTAGGCAGGAGTGAAGCCTCATTCTACAAATCCTCCTCTTCATCACTGCCCAGATTCAGGTTGAGCATACTGCCGAGCATATCGCCGAATGCATAACCGCCTTTTTCGAGGCCTTTTTTGCTGATAAGCGAGAACTCAGAGAGGCCATGCAGGAGGAACTCCATGAGGAGGCCGGCCTGGTCATCGGTAGACTGAGGGTAGTATTGTTTTACCACACTGTAAAGACCGTCGACTTTGTAGAGTCCGGCGAGCCATTTGCTGTCGGGTTCGTTCTGGAGCAATATGAGGTCGTGGCCCT
Source organism: uncultured Bacteroidota bacterium (assembly GCA_903904855.1). Taxonomy (GTDB): domain Bacteria; phylum Bacteroidota; class Bacteroidia; order Chitinophagales; family Chitinophagaceae; genus Nemorincola. Next base: position 71,042 of record CAIVEH010000121.1, read on the forward strand.
TGCCAAACCAGTCTATTACCGGTTGGTAGGGGCTGGGCTTTGCTTTCGCCTTCTGCGGGTCGCGACCTTTTTTGAGGGTCTGTGGATCTGGGAAGTACTTGATAAAGAGGCTCCGAATGGCAAGGCCCAGCAGACGGTAGGCTACATTGAGCGGCCCTTCCTGCTCGCCTTCGTACACCAGTTCTATTTTACCGGTGATGGAGGGCACCACGCCTAAAAAGTCGGAGATGCGCACAATAGTGTGCGGGTGGCCGTTTTGCAGTGCGCGCAGTTCGGCAGTGCTCACCAGGTTTTCGTAGGCCGATATGGTAAGGCGGGCCGATACCCCGCTTTTCTGATCGACAAACTCACTTTTGCGGGCTTCCATGGCTATCTGCTCAATTAGCAGGCGGCAGATATCGGGTACCTCAACCCTTGAGGCCTGCTCGGGCAGCAAGCTGGCTTCTTGCTCAGTAATGGCTTTTGATATCTCAATTGTTTTAGGGTAGTGGGTGATTATCTGGCTTTCGATACGGTCTTTCAGTGGCGTAACAATGCTGCCTCGGTTGGTATAGTCTTCGGGATTGGCAGTGAATATAAACAGTATATCAAGAGGCATCCGTAGCTTGAAACCACGAATCTGAATGTCGCCTTCCTGAAGAATATTGAACAGAGATACCTGTATACGTGCCTGCAGATCGGGCAACTCATTGATTACAAATATGCCACGGTGCGAGCGGGGTATGATGCCGTAATGCAGGGCCAGTTCATCGGCAAAGCTGAGGCGAAGGTTGGCGGCCTTTATGGGATCAATGTCGCCAATGAGGTCGGCTACCGAAACATCGGGAGTAGCCAGCTTTTCGCTGTATCGCTCGCTGCGGTGCATCCAGGAAATGGGGGTGTGGTCGCCCTTTTCTTCCATCAGTTTGCGGGAATACAGAGATATTGGTGCGAAGGGGTCATCGTTTATCTCACTCCCTGCAATTACAGGTATCCATTCATCCATAAGGCCAATCATTTCGCGTGCCATACGGGTCTTTGCCTGGCCGCGCAGACCAAGGAACAAAATGTTGTGGCGGGAGAGCAGGGCGCGTTCCACATCGGGTATCACACTATCTTCGTAACCAAGGATGGTATGAAAGGGACTTTCTTTTTTTTTGATCAGGGAGATGAGATTGGTCCGTATTTCATCTTTAATGGGTTTAGGAGTATATCCCGATTTCTTCAGTTCTCCAAAGTTCTTTATATCCGGTTTTGTCATTTTTAGTTTTTTTAAGCGATTTAGTCAGTTACCTATATTAATTCAGGTAACTATTACTCATCGTCGGCAACCACTTTTTTCTTTTTAGGTACTTTTTTTTCGGCTTTTTCTTCTTTTTTCGCCTGATCAGGTTCTGGAGTATTTTCCATGCCTTCAATAACAGGTTCGGCAGGAGGCTTTGGTGCGGCGGTTTCGCCAGCCACACTGCCCAATTTGCCGGATTCGAGCATTTTATCGAACTGCTGCAATTTTATCGAAGGTATGTCCTTCTGTGTCAAAACCACATCATAGCCTGTTTGGTTTTCGTTGTTGGTCCAGGAGCCTGTATATACTTTGAGCTTTAATTCCAATTCCATTGTTCCTACAGGAGGGTCATCGTCCATGGTCCATATACCGTCTTTGTCTCGACTTATATTCAGTTTGGCATACTCAACCTGGTCGCCGAATTTATAGAGGCCATCGTAGCTGGTAATTTTATTGGTACGTAGATCTTTCATATACCTGACATACAATTTTACAGGTATTTCCTCATCGAATTTGCCTTCGTAATACCTCCTGTCTATTATTTCCCTTCTTTTCTTCAGTGAATCTTCGTCATTCGGATCATCAGCCACCAATATTTTTGATTTAGCCATAGCAGCAGTGTCGGCGGCTGTTGAATCAATCAACCCATTTTTCAGAGAATCGGCATGGGCTTCTTCTTTCTTCATATTCTCTTCCAGCCATTGAAAATACTTTTGTTCCGAAGCCTCTTTCTCGTGGAACTGGTCTATACCCGATGCCTCAAGGATATTAAGCAACTGGCCCCCGAAAAAGAAACCGTCTACTTTCTGTATTTCGGAAACACTGATACAGAAGGTAGTGCGGCCCAGAAGATCGCGGACAAAAACATAGCCCATAAACCGCTCTGGTGCTATAAGGTCATATCCCTGGAGGCTTCGTGATGTAATAGTTTCTTTATACAACTCATAGCGCTGCAGTACGATCTCCTTCCAGTGAATGCCGGAATCTTCTCCTTTTTTCAATACCTCAGCAAACCGCCTGATGATAGAACCATTGTAAGCAGGGTCAAAATCGATCAGAGCCCTTGGGTGTTCTTTAAGGTTTTTCAGTTGCGCATTGGCTTCAGGAGATTTGTCGGGATTATGAATTACATATTGCCAAAGGGTATCGAACGGTACAAAAAGGTTGAAGTAGTTGAGTGTATCTTTATTGCTTAGGCAACCGAGCATATTGTTTATAAGTCCGGCCTCAGTCCGGGGCAAACCACGCTCCTTTTTATGCCTTTTTGCGGAAGACGATAAAGAAAGGAAAAGTGAGATGCACAGAAACAGATACTTCATCAAGAAGGTATTAGCAACCCGTAAAGTTAAGTAATAATACGAAGCAGAACAGGAGGTGTACTTACGTATTATTAAGGTATAAGATTTTACTATCGGGCTATTATTTCAAAAATGCGTTCAGGCGGTCTTGCAACTATTGCATTCGCTCCAGATTCCACAATAGGTCGCTCTATAAGGACCGGATTTTTGACAAGAATGTCGAGCCATTCATTCTCTGTGTAGTCCTTTCCCGAAAATTGTTCCTTACAGATGGGTTCATTTTTACGAACCAGTCCGGAGGGTTGCATTTTCAGTTTTTTGAGAAGTGCTTTGAGTTCGCTTTTTTTGCGGGGATCGGTTAGATACAAACGCACCTGGTGGGGGATATTTTGCTCCTGCAGAATATCCAATGCTCCCCTGCTTTTGCCACAGCGGGCATTGTGGTAGATGGTGATTTGAAGCATTGATAACTATTATGATTGTAACAGTAGCCCCCACCTGTTGTCTGGGGCTAGTAAATAATATTACACGGCCATTTCTTTCACATCATCGGCAATCCGCAATTTCCCGGCAGTCTTTGATTTGATCTCATCAATGGTTACTCCTGGGGCATATTCAATACATACAAAACCTTCGGGGGTAACATCGAAAACTCCCAGGTCGGAAACCACCTTCTTAACACAGCCCACACCGGTGAGTGGTAAGGTACATGCAGGCAGCAGTTTGCTTTCGCCTTTTGGGTTGGTGTGCTGCATGGCTACAATAATGTTTTTTGCAGCGGCCACAAGGTCCATAGCGCCACCCATGCCTTTTACCATTTTCTTAGGTATCTTCCAGTTGGCAATATCGCCGTTGTCGGCTACTTCCATAGCGCCCAGTACAGTGAGGTCTACTTTACCGGCACGTATCATACCGAAGCTCATGGCGCTGTCGAAAAAAGCAGAACCAGGTATGGTGGTTATGGTTTGCTTGCCTGCATTTATAAGGTCAGGGTCTTCTTCACCCTCATAAGGGAATGGCCCCATACCCAGCAAGCCGTTTTCGCTTTGCAGCACCACATCTACCCCCTCAGGTATATAATTGGCCACCAGGGTAGGTATACCGATTCCAAGGTTTACATAAAATCCATCCTTCAGCTCCTGAGCTATACGTTTTGCTATTTGTTCTTTATTGAGTGCCATATTACCCCAAACCCCATAAGGGGCTCCCCCTTTTAAAATGATCTTTTCAATGCCACAAAGATTGATTCGGTTTAATCAATCTTTGTGGCTAATCCTTGCATATTAATTATCTGTAACCATGATCTGTATTTCTGGATTTTGACATAAACCCGGCAATACCAGATCAGGCATTTTATTTCTTCAGCAGGTCTCTGATCTCGGTCAGCAACTTCTCAGATGCTGTTGGCTCTGGTGCCGGTGCTGGAGCAGCTTCTTCTTCTTTCTTCTTCATTTTAGACATTGCCTGTATAGCAATAAAAATAAATAGGGCAATGATAAGAAAATCGAAAATTGTCTGCACGAAATGTCCATATGCAAATATATTGGCGCCGGCCTTTTTTGCAGCTTCCAGCGTATCATAATGATCGCCTTCTTTTGCATATTTTAGCACGAAAAAGTTATCAGTGAACAGCTTACCGCCTGTTACTGTGCCCACAAGTGGCATAATAATATCGTCGACCATTGCTGAAACGATCTTTCCAAATGCGCCTCCAATGATCACAGCCACTGCGAGGTCAATAACGGAGCCTTTCATTGCGAAGGCTTTAAAATCTTTTATGAAGCTCATGGCGTAAATATAAGTAAAAGGTTGAAAAGTTGCAGGTTAGAAAAGAGAAGAACGCATCATCAGGGATCGAGAAATCAGGAATGTATCGCATCTGTATCAATTTCTGCGATACCTTAATAAAAAATTAAAATACTGCGGAAACTATTTTTGTAAAAAATGTTTCCATAGTTTTACGCCCTGATTTGAGAGGAATGGAACCATTGATAAAAATATTGAGTGCATCGGCAGAATTGTTTAGCCAATATGGCTTTAAGACAATTACGATGGATGATATTGCCCGCAGGGCAGGGATCTCGAAAAAGACTCTATACCAGCATTTTGCCAATAAGCAGGAAGTAGTACAGGAATCGGTTGTGTGGTATAAAAACAATACCACTGAGAGTTGTGCCCGGGTACTGAAAGATTCGGAAAATGCCATTGAGGCCATGGTGAAGATGTTGGCGTTTTTTGATGAGATGAACAAACGCATAAATCCGATGGCTATTTTTGAAATGCAGCGGTTTTTCCCTGAAGCCTTTAAAACTTTCAGAGATCTGCTGGTGGAAAGGGATGTAGTAATGATCAGGGATAACATATTGCAGGGCATAAAGGAAGGTCTGTATAGGGAAGATATCAATGCAGACCTTCTGGCGAGATACCGGCTTGAGACCTCATTGCTGATATTGCAACCTAACCTGCTGGTAAATGACCGTAACAACCTGATGAGCGTGGCGCTGGAGATAGGTGAGCATTTTCTTTATGGAATAATGACCGGAAAAGGGGAAAACCTTTACAAGAAATACAAAATAAAATATTTAAATCAAGCTTCAACAATATGAGCAGGAAATTAACCGCATTAATCAGTTTACTATTAATTATTACTGCATCCTATGGCCAGGAAGTAGTGCGCCTGAGCCTGAAGGATTGCATGGACTATGCGCTGAAGCATAATTATACCATTAAGAATGCGCAACTCGATGTTTTGATACAAAAGGAACAAAATAATGAAACAATTGCTGCTGCCTATCCGCATATAAATGGCAAAGTGGAGCTCAATGATTTCCTAAATCCTCAAAAATCATTTATTGATGCAAGTTCATTTAATCCAAGTCTTCCTAAGGGTCATATCATCGGATTTCCTTTTTCATTGAATTATACCGGTGCCGCTAGTATCAGCGTATCGCAGATAGTATTTGATGGTTCGGTATTTGTGGCGCTAAAGGCACGCAACGCAGTAATGGAATCTGCCAGGCAAAACAGCCAGGTAACTGAAGAGAATATCCGGTACAATATATATAAGGCATATAATTCACTGGTAATTGCCTACAGGCAATATGATATAATTAAAAGCTCGCTGGGATATGCACGGAGCCTGGAGCATGATGTGGAAATTACCAGGGAAAATGGTTTTGCGGAGAAGATTGATGTGGAGCGTACCAGTGTACAGGTGAATAACCTGTCTACCGACAGTATAAGTATCAGCAACATGCTCAAGGTATCGGAGGATGTGCTGAAATACCAATTGGGTATGGATATGGCAGTGAAGATAGTACTTATTGATACCAATGTTGAAGAGCGTAGAAAGGTAGCTTCTGACTTGCTTGCTGCAGATGGAAGTTACGATAGGATACCTGAATATAATCTGGCCCAAAGCGCACTTAAATTAAATGAATTTAACTTAAAGCGTTACCAGCTTTCAGGGTTACCATCGGTAAATTTAATAGGAGCGACAGGCTATAACTATGGGGATAATAAATTTGATGGAATCATGTCATTATCTAATTATGCTTTTAATTCAATGGTAGGTCTTCAGGTAACTGTGCCCATATACAATGGATCACTAAGGCGCTACCAGATGTATGAGGCCATGCTGAATATTGAAAAATCAAAAAACAGTATTGAATATGTCAAGCAGAGTATAGATTTTGGACTTGCCACATCGCGTACCACACTTAAGAATGCAATATTGCAAGTGCAGAGCCAGCATAGAAATATGGACCTGGCCAATGATGTGCTGGACCTTGCACAGAAAAAATATAAAGCTGGTGTGGGTAGCAACCTGGAAGTAACGCAGGCACAGACAGACCAGCTGAGAGCGCAGACTAATTATTTCAGCGCTTTACTTGATGTTATAAATGCTGAGGCAGACCTGAAGAAAGCGCTGGGACTGCTCAAATAAAGGGGATTGGTAACTTGGGATTTGGATTTGGAAAATAACAGGATTTGATTTTTAACTTTTAATAATAAAAACACACCATAAATGAAAAGGCTATTTTATTTACTGATACCTGCTGTGCTATTCGCATCGTGCGGGGGAGAAAAGAAAGATAAGGCTGCGGAACTGGTAGAACTTAAAAAACAACGCAATGCACTTGACCTGAAAATAAAGGCGCTGGAAGGCCCTGAAAGCGACAGCTCGAAAAAACCCATACCGGTAACAACGATGCAGGTGCAAACCACAGACTTTGTGGCCACTATCAATGTACAATCGCAGGTAACGAGCGACCAGAATATTTATGCAAGCCCGCAAGCGCCTGGTATTGTTAATAATGTACTGGTTCATGCGGGTGAGCATGTGAGCAAGGGGCAGGTACTGGCCACAATAGATGCTTCTGCAATAGAGCACCAGATTCAAGGGCAGCAGGCACAGCTTACACTGGCCAAAACAGTGTATGAAAAACAGCAGAATCTTTGGAAACAGAATATTGGCACTGAGGTGCAGTTACTTCAGTCGAAAGCCAATTATGAATCGGCGCAAAGCCAGCAGGCCGCGCTTGTTGCACAAAAAAACATGTACCGCATAATATCGCCTATTTCCGGCATAGTTGACCAGCTAAACCTGAAAACAGGAGATGCCACTGCACCTGGTTTGCAGAATATCCGGGTGGTAAATACAGACAAACTGAAAGCGGAGGCAAACCTGGGCGAGAACTACCTTGGTAAGGTGAAAACAGGAGATCATGTAATGCTGATATTCCCTGATCTCAATGATTCGCTGAAGACCAGCCTTACTTATGTGGCTGAAGCCGTTGACCCGGTATCAAGAGCATTTGTGGTGCAGGTAAAACTGGATAATGCACATAAACTGCACCCCAATATGTCGTGCATCATGAAGATAGCCAACTATGAAAATAAGAATTCGCTGGTGGTGCCTGTATCAGTAATACAGAAAACCAGCAAGGGCGAAATGCTGTATGTAGCAGATGGCAATAAGGCGAAAGCTGTGTATGTAAAAACAGGGGCAAATTCGAACGGTCAGCTAGAAATTCTATCCGGTCTGACCGCAGGAGATAAAGTGATTACAGCCGGCTTTGAAGACCTCGATAACGGCGATCCTATCCTTGTACAGTAATAATAAAACATTTCAATTACCACAGCTAATCATTATACATGAAAGACGCTTTCAAAGAGTTTAAACCATCGAGCTGGGCCATAGATAACCGCACAGCTGTCTACCTCATAACCATATTTATTACACTGGCCGGACTGATGACTTATTTCAGCCTGCCCAAGGAACAGTTTCCTGAAATAAAGATACCCCAGATCATTGTTCAGACTGTATTTCCCGGCACCTCTCCTGAGAATATGGAGAACCTTGTAACCAAGCACCTGGAAAAGCAGATGAAAAATCTGACAGGTATTAAAAAGGTTACCAGCAATTCATTCCAGGATTATTCGGTGGTGATTGCTGAATTCAATACCAATGTATCGGTTGACAAAGCCAAGCAGGATGTGAAAGATGCGGTGGACAAAGCAAAAACTGACCTGCCCAAGAACCTGCCAAACCAACCTGAAGTAAAAGATATTGACCTGTCTGAACTGCCCATTCTCAACGTGAATATATCGGGCAATTACGATCTGAACAGACTTAAGAAATATGCCGACAAGATCAAGGATAATATTGAGGCCATGAAGCAGATAAAGCGCGTAGACATAGTAGGCGCGCTTGACAGGGAGATACAGATCAACATGGATATGTATAAGATGCAGGCAGCCGGCATTACTTTCGGGGATGTGCAGAATACTATTGCATCTGAAAATATTTCGGCTACAGCAGGGCAGGTAACAATGGGTACCCAGAAAAGGCTGTTGAGTATCAAGAATGAATTTAAAACTGCTGCTCAGATAGGTAATGTAGTTGTGAAAAGCCAGCAGGGTAAGTCCATATATCTGCGGGATATTGCCCAGGTAACCGACAGTTTCCAGGAGCAGAAGAGCTATGCACGGCTGGATGGAAAGAATGTAATAACCATGAACGTGATAAAGGCCAAGGGTGAGAACCTGATTCAGGCCTCTGATAATATACAAGAGCTCATGACGCGCATGCAGGGGCATGAACTGCCTAAAGACCTGAAGATAGTGGTAACCGGTGACCAGAGTGAAAAAACAAGGTCTACACTTACCGACCTTATCAATACAATTATTATCGGTTTCCTTCTGGTAACAATTATTCTCATGTTCTTTATGGGCGTTACCAATGCCCTTTTTGTGGCTATGTCTGTACCTTTATCATGTGCCATCGCATTTATGGTATTGCCCAGCATAGGCTTTACCATGAACATGATTGTGCTTTTCTCCTTCCTTCTGGCACTGGGTATAGTGGTGGACGATGCTATTGTCGTCATAGAAAACACACACCGGATATTTGACAATGGTAAAATGCCCATTGCCCAGGCTGCAAAGTATGCAACAGGAGAGGTCTTTATGCCAGTACTTGCCGGTACTGCCACCACACTCATGCCATTTATTCCGCTGGCATTCTGGCCGGGCATCATTGGTTCCTTTCTGTTTTATTTACCCGTTACCCTTATAATAACACTTGTAGCATCATTGGCTGTGGCTTACATTATTAACCCTGTATTTGCTGTAAGCTTTATGAAACCGCACGACTTTGATCATGATAACGATAAGCCCCGGTTTGTGAAAAAAGATCTTGTTTTACTGATAATATTTGCCGCTTTTGCATCATTGTTTTACCTCGGAAAATCTTTCGGCATTGGCAATTTCATCATGTTCATATATATATTCATCCTGATTGAGAAATTTGTCTTCTCCAAATGGATTCACGCATTTCAGAACAGGATATGGCCTGCTTTCCGCGATTGGTATACACGGTGGCTTAAACGCTCACTTAAGCATACCGGGATTGTAGTAATGATAACATTAGTTATCTCAGTATTTGCATTCTATATATTTCATGTGCATGGGCGCACGCCGGTATTCTTTCCAGACTCGCAGCCCAACTTTACCTATGTTTATCTTAATCTGCCGGTGGGTACCGATCAGGCCCATACAAATGAGGTGCTGCTGCAACTGGAAAAACGAGTAGATAGTGCCCTTATAGATTCAAAAACGCATCAGCAGTTTAAGAGCGTAAAGTCGGTAATAGCCAATGTAACAGTGGGCGCGGTAGACCCAAATAGCGGTGAGATAGGGGATTTCCCCAATAAGGGTAAGATAACTGTAGCCTATGAAGAATTTTCAAAGCGAAACGGAGAATCAACTACGGCCATTATGGAAAAAATACGTAGAAGCCTGAAGGGTATAGCGGGGGCCGAAATAACAGTTGACAAAGAAGGTAATGGCCCGCCACTTGCAAAACCAATTGTGCTGGAGCTAACCGGAGATAATCTGGATACGCTGGTAAATACCTCTGAGAAACTGAAACGGTTCATAGGTGATAAACAGATTGCCGGAGTTGAAGAGTTGCGCAGCGATTTTCAATCAAAAAACCCGGAAATTGTTTTTGAACTCGACAGAGAACGCATGAACTCTGAAGGTATCAGTACTTATGCTGTTGTGAATAATCTGAGGACTGCGGTATTCGGAACAGAAATATCGCGCTTCCGCGATCAGAACGACGATTATCCGCTTACACTCAGGGTGAGTGGCACGCAGCGCCAGGATATTGATGCTATACGGAATATGCCTGTAGTATACCGCGATATGGGTATGGGCGGCATCATACGCACAGTGCCTATCAGCGCTTTTGCCAATGTTTATTACTCTACAACTTATGGCGGTATCAAGCGCAAAAATGAGAAGAGGTATATCAGCCTTTCTTCAAACGTTATCAGCGGATATAACCCAAATGAGGTGGTGGCAGCAGTGCAGGCTGAACTGAATAACTTTAAAGGTACTTCCGGAGTTACCATAAAAATGGGTGGCCAGCAGGAAGACCAGGCTGAAACAGCTAACTTCTTGCTTAAGGCGTTCGGAATATCTATGGCGCTGATTGTATTGATCCTTATAATGTTGTTCAACTCCATCAGTAAAACGGTTATCATTATGAGCGAAGTGGTATTCAGCCTTATTGGTGTATTCCTGGGTATGGGTATCTTCGCCACACCGATGTCTATTGCTATAAGCGGTATAGGCATAGTAGCACTGGCAGGCGTGGTGGTAAGAAATGGAATATTATTGGTTGAGTTTATGGACCTGATGCTGGCAGAAGGTATGAATGAAATCGATGCCATAATAGAAGCGGGCCGTACCCGTATGACTCCCGTATTGCTTACAGCTATTGCGGCCATATTGGGCCTCATACCGCTTGCGGTAGGTATGAACATAGATTTTGCCTCTCTGTTCAGCCACTTTAACCCACACATATTCTTTGGTGGCGACAGTGCCGATTTCTGGGCTCCGCTTGCCTGGACAATGATCTACGGATTGAGCTTTGCCACCTTCCTTACACTGATACTCGTACCGGTAATGTGCCTGATGAGCTTCCAATTTAAAAGGTGGGTGAATAGAGTTTGGGACAGTTTTGTTAAGGCAATAAATTAGTCTGAAGATATTGAATTGAAACCGGTTGCTTTGGAAGTGGCCGGTTTTTTTTATTGTTTAATTAGAGAAGCGGTCCTGATTTTATATATCTTCATCTGGAAGGTATTGATGCCCTGATTTCATTGTGAGCCATATCTACAGAAAATGTCTCCATTTTTTCAGATTCGTAATTGTCAAGTATGTCATAAAACTTTTTCAATTCTTCGGTAGAATAGTGCATACTTTTTACCTCTTTTTCAAGCAATACATGCATGCTTTCAGTTTTTTATCATCTGCCCTTTCTATATATTCATGCAGATCTTTTTTTATAGCTGAAATAGTCATGCGATTTATTTTGTCATTTAAAATTACGGAAAAAGCATAAATTGTGTTGAAGCAGTTTGGCTTAATCCCAATGTTGTATATTTTTAAGATTTTACTGAGCTTATTTGTTTGTTTAAATCTATGCCATGCGCAGGAGACAGGATGTTTTAAACTAAACGCCCAAAGTGATCTTCAACTCGAAACCAGTATCAACTTCAGTAAATACAACGCATTTTTTGTCGGGGAATTTCATGGTGTATTTGGTGTGCCGGAGGTAAAACTGGCGCTGATAAAATACCTTAATCAGACACAGGGTATTACTGATGTGTTTATGGAGATAGGCACAGGGGCTGCATGGATGTACAACAGCTACCTGGAAACTGGAGATACATTGTTTATCAATAAACCTGTATTGCCGTATTCGCAGCAAAAAAATTACAGAACTTTCTGGCAGGCGCTATATAATTACAACAGCGGACTTAACAAAAAACTGCGCATACATGGAATCGACTTTGAGCGGATTGAGTTTATTAAAGTACTCAGGATGCTGAAGCCACATGAAAAAACGATACCATTATCAATTAAGAACACAATCAGGTTTATTGATACCGTTACCCTGCAAAACGAACCAGCGCTTTATACTGAAGACTTCAGTGAGCAGAATGATATTTATGAAAAAGTAAGAGCGGAGATGGATGCCAACCGGCAGGAATTTGAATTCTATTATGCCGAAGATTTCCCGGTGGTGGCACGGATGATGTTTAATGAGAACACTTACCGGAATTATGACAAGAGAAACAAGGCTATGTATCATAATACCGTCAAGGAAATGGCTGATGATGGGATACAGAAATTTGTGCTGTTCGCAGGTATGAACCATGGCAACAAAAACGGGCTGGGGACCTTATCGAACCGGCTGAAGAATAACAAACAACTACAACACCATTTTGCCGAGATTGATATGCTGTGTAAGGATTGCTATGAAGGGCATGTCCACTTTGATTATAAAGGGCCGAACAGCTTTGATAAACTGGTGCTTATGCCGATCATCTACAACAACTATTTTAACACTGGTTGCAAATACACCATGATTGCAACGGATACCATTGAGGATAAAATAGCACAACATTATTCAGACTATCTGATACTGATGAAAGAACAGCCGGATTATTGAGTTATTTCCCTGTATTTTCAATCGGGGCTTTAGGTTCTGGAGTGGCCTCACTCTTTATTACCCCACCATAAATCATCGCCAGAACTGCAATACCGGCTATGATGCGATAAACACCAAAGGCACGGAAGCTGTTCTTCTGAACATAAGTAATAAACGATTTAATAGCTATCAGTGAAACTACAAAAGCAATGCCGCAACCTGCAAGGAGCATGTTGGTATTGGATGAGTGGAACACCTCAGGTGTATGTTTCCAGGTATCATAGAGCTCTTTTACTGTTGCTGCTGCCATAGTTGGCACTGCCAGGAAGAATGAAAATTCGGCGGCTACTTTACGGTCGAGGCGGGTTGCAAGGCCTCCGATAATTGTTGAAGCGCTGCGACTGAGGCCGGGAAACAGGATAGAAAGCACCTGGAAGCAGCCCACCTTGAGCGCCTGCTGATAAGTAATATCTTCTTCGCGGTGCACCACAGGCCTCTTAAACCATTTATCCACAAACAATAAAATAATACCTCCAACCAATGTAACACAGGCAATAATTTTGATATCGCCCAGAATGTGGTCTATATGTTTTTTGAGCAAGGCTCCGAATATCAGCGCAGGTACAACAGCTATAGCCAGCTTTATGTAAAAGGAGATGTCCTTGAAGTTGACAAACCTTTTGAAATACAAAACAATCACTGCCATTATAGCTGCAAACTGAATCACGATATCAAACATATTGCTAAATGGCTCGTTGGGGTCCATCTGCATCAGGGCCTTGGTAAATTTGATATGTGCTGTAGAAGAAATAGGCAGAAATTCAGTGATTCCTTCTACAATGGCTATTATTACTGATTGCATCCAGGTCATATGCTATGGAATATTTATGTACTTATGTGTTTGCAAAGATAACTGCCATTGCGGATGTTGCTTAATGTAATCAATAATTAATGGCGTAATAACATCCCTTTTGCTCCATTCGGGCTGCAGGTATAATTTGCAAAAGGGCTCTACCAAGGCTGCATATTGTTCGCCCCAGGCAAAGTCCGACTCGTTGAAGACCACTATTTTCAGTTCATCGGCCTGATCAATCACTGCTGACAGAGGTGCTTTAAATTTTTTTGGAGAAAGAGTTATCCAGTCCAGCTTGCCATGCAGTGGGTGGGCGCCAGATGTCTCAATATGGGTAAGGAAGCCGGCTGACTGAAGGGAATCGTTAAGCAAAGTAAGATCGTGCATCGCAGGTTCGCCCCCGGTAATTACAGCTATCCGCCCCGGATGCGCTGATGCAGCTGCAACAATCTCCTCCACTGTCATTTGCGGATGTGCTGAGGCGTCCCAGCTATCCTTTACATCGCACCATACACAACCCACATCGCAGCCGCCCAGCCTGATAAAATAGGCCGCCTTACCCGTATGGTATCCCTCACCCTGCAAGGTGTAAAAGTGCTCCATTACCGGATAAGATGTAGTATGGGTATGTGTGGTCAATTTGTTAGTTAGTTAATTATGTACCAATGCAGATTAGAACTTTTTAAAAGTTCTAATCTGCATCAGCTAATGGATGTAAATGGAAAAATTTCCAGCCAAATTATATTCTCAACCAGAAATCAGGAGCCTAAGCTCAATTCCTGGTTCCCCTTCAGGGGTCAGGGGTTTTTCTTTGCCGCCTGCAAAGTATTTTTCATCAGTCCGCAAATGGTCATGAGCCCAACGCCTTTTGGCACTGGTGTAATGTAGCTGCATAATTCTGCCACATTATCAAAGTCTACATCACCCACCAGGCGTGAACCGCTTTTCTTGGTTGCATCATCAATACGGTTGATACCTACGTCTATGATAATTGCGCCGGGCTTTACCATATCAGCGGTAACATATTTAGGTCTGCCAATAGCTGCAATGATGATATCGGCAGTTTTGGTTATTTCTTTCAGGTTCTTTGTTTTGCTGTGGCACATGGTTACTGTAGCATTGCCGGGGTTCGAAGCACGGCTCATGAGAATGGTCATTGGCGTGCCTACAATATTGCTGCGGCCAATGATAACGCAATGCATACCTGTAGTATCGATCTTGTAATACTCCAGCATCAGCATAATGCCATAAGGCGTAGCGGGCAGGAAGGTAGGCTGCCCCAGCAGCATACGGCCCAGCGATATAGGATGGAAGCCATCCACATCCTTATCGGGGCTGATAGCGTTAATCACGGAGTCGCCTGAAATGTGGCCCGGTAATGGCAACTGAACCAGTATACCATCTATATTGGCATCATTATTCAGCCGTTCTACTTCGCTTATCAGAAACTCTTCGGTAATATCTTTCTCAAATCGCAGCAGGGTAGAGTCGAAGCCCAGCTCTTCGCAATGCTTCACTTTACTACCCACATAGGCTTCACTGGCAGGATTATTGCCCACCAATATTGCAGCCAGATGTGGTTTCTTACCACCATTGGCCTGCCAGTCTTTTACGTCTTGCTTGATCTGCTCCTTAATGTGTGCAGAAACTAATACGCCATCCAGTAATTGCATAATGCAAAGGTAATTTAATTGATTTAAAGGGCAAATTGAATAGCGGTATGGGTTTTACATAAATAGTTGCAATCAAATTTAATCACAAAGGGCGCAACATCATTAATTTATGAAAGAAAGGGCACAAAGATTATTCCCAATAAAAACACTTTTTTATCCTTAAGAACATTGATACAATAAAGTACACCATATTGCGAAGTTATATTTCTTTTTTATGAGTTGAGAAATCCGCGAATAGCAAGCTATTTAATTACTTTCACAGCGAAATAAAAATGGAATAGAACGAGTAAGATGGTGTACTTTATTTTATCAATGTTCCTTAGTAAAGTATACTTTATGGCTTCAATACCCTGTCTCCTCCCTGCCTTTCCACCATCCATCCCGGATACTCTTTACTCAATGCGCTTACATCGTCCAATTTTTTCAGATCATCAGCGCTCAGTACCAGTTCTGTTGATTTGATATTGGCATGCAACTGATCGGTGGTTTTGGCGCCTATTATGGTACTTGTTACCCCCTTCTGCAGGCGCACCCAGGCCAGCGCCACCTCAGCTACCGATGCATTATGCTCCTTACCAATAGTTTCCATTACATCGATAATATCATAAGCTTTATCCTTATTTATGGGTGGGAAATCAAAACTATCCCTTCGGCCTCCGGCTTTGTCTTTATCTCGGTTATACTTGCCGCTCATAAAGCCGCCTGCCAGCGGGCTCCAGGGCATCACTGCCAGTTTCTGGTCTATAGCCATAGGTATTATTTCGCGCTCTATATCGCGGCCAGCCAATGAGTAAAAATACTGCAGCCCTTCGAATTTGTGCCAGCCGTTTGCTGCGGCTATGCCCTGTGCCTTCATTACCATCCAGGCCGGCCAGTTGCATACTGCTATATAGCGCACCTTGCCACTGGCCACTACATCATTCAGTGCATGCATCGTTTGCTCAACAGGCGTAAGCGGATCCACACCATGCACATAAAGTATATCCACATGGTCCATTCCCAGGCGGGTAAGGCTCTCATCTATGGATTGAAAAATATGGTAGCGCGATAAGCCTGCATTGTTATGCCCTTCACCCATACGGCCTCTGAGTTTGGTAGCTATTACAAGTTCGTTCCTTTTTATACCCAGGTCTTTTATGGCTTTGCCCAGTAAGGTTTCCGACTGGCCGTAGGAGTATACATTGGCTGTGTCAATAAAGTTGATACCGCCCTCTACACTTGCTTTTATCAGTGCAGTGGCATCATCCTGCTGAAGGCCGCCTATGGGTTTCCAGTAACCCTCACCTCCGAATGTCATGGTGCCAAAGCAGAGTTCTGATACTATCAAACCTGTGTTGCTGAATAAGTTGTATTTCATCGATTATAGTTTTTAGTGCAGCAAAGGTAGGTTTGTTTGATAATCAGGCAGATAGGTTTCCGATATTTAGCAATAAAGAAATACCACTTCAATTATGGCCATGTATTCAACGGGGTTCCGGTTTTTTTATTTTATGGACAAGATTTGACAACTTTTAAAAAGTTGTCAAATCTGACTCCCGCACATCTGCTGCCATTCTTCAATTGAACAAATTGTGGACTAAAAATATAGACTATACCTTAATGCTTAAAATGCCTTACCTCAGTAACCACCATAGCCATATCATGCTCTTTGCAGAAATTGATGCTGTCGTTATCCCTCACCGAACCTCCCGGATGTATAACCGCCGTAATGCCTGCATCATGGGCCATACGCACACAATCATCGAATGGGAAAAACGCATCCGAAGCCATTACCGCATCTTTGATGATGAAGCCCGATTGCCTTGCTTTTTCCAACGCCTGGCGCAGGGCATCTACCCGGCTGGTCTGGCCGCAACCTTTGCCTATAAGCTGCCTGTCTTTTACTATAGCAATAGCATTCGATTTGAGGTGCTTGCACACTATGTTGGCAAACAGCAGATCTGGTTTTTCCACATCATTACTATTGCGGGCGCCCGTTTCGCGCCACTCTGCATAGCTCTTGTTGTCGGCATCCTGAACCAGCACGCCGTTAAGTATGCGTTTGTATTCTTTAACCGGGAAAAATGCCTTCTTCTGTTGCAGTATTATCCGGTTCTTTTTCGATTTCAGTATTTCCAGTGCCTGTTCCTCATAATCAGGTGCAATGAGAATTTCGAAAAATAATTCGCTGATTTTGCTTGCTGCATCTGTAGTCACTGTCTGATTGGTGATAAGTACGCCGCCAAATGCGCTTTCGGGGTCGCCTGCAAGGGCAGCTTCCCATGCGTGTACCACATTGTCCCGCTCGGCAATACCGCACACATTGGTATGCTTGATAACGGCAAAGGCAGGTTTGCTGAATTCTGAAATGATCTGGCAGGCTGCATCCACATCCACCAGGTTGTTGTAAGAGAGTTCTTTGCCGTTCAGTTTTTCAAAGAGCGCATCCAGGTCGCCATAGAAAGCAGCCTTCTGGTGCGGGTTTTCGCCATAGCGCAGCGATTGCTTGTTGCCATACGAAATCTGGAAATGCCCGTCTTTAGTATACCGGTTAAAGTAATCGGCTATCGCTACATCGTAATGAGCGCAATTGGCGAATGCTTCAGCAGCATAAAATTTCCGGTCGTGCAGTGTTGTACCGCCATTCTGGGCAATCAGTAACTCCAGCAGGCTGGCATACTGATCGCGGGATGAAATGATACACACATCCTTGAAATTTTTACCGGCAGCCCTTATAAGCGATACGCCGCCTATATCTATTTTCTCTATGATCGATTTTTCGTCGGTTGTTGATTTTACAGTCTCTTCGAAAGGGTATAAGTCCACAATCACCAGGTCGAAGAGAGGTATATCATATTCGGTTACATGCTGCTGGTCTTCAGCCAGGTCGCGGCGGGCAAGTATGCCACCGAATACTTTGGGATGAAGGGTTTTTACGCGGCCTCCTAAAATAGAAGGATAACCGGTAACACTCTCAACAGACGTGCAGGGAATACCCAACTGCTCAATGAAAGACTGTGTGCCACCTGTTGAGAACAACTGCACACCAGATTGATGTAATTGATTTACCAGCGGAGCCAATCCATCCTTGTAAAATACAGAGATCAGCGCTGATTTTATTATACGGTCCATGCGAAATGCCTTTTGAAATAAATGAGGTGCAAAGATACCGCTTCTGTGCTAAAGCGGAAAAGGTGGTGATTCAATAAAGTATACCAATGCCACAAAACATTCTGGCATAGCTATACGGGCAGCAGGCACAGCAAGAAGGAAACTAATACTCTGATAAACCAGGATTTACCAATATCTGCCTGCCTTACGATAATGCTTGTGAGGTGGCCTCTTGTTATCGGTTCTTACCGTATGAAAACAACTGGTGAGCTGAATAAGAATAATCAGCAGCGCCACAATTTTAATGATCCTGTACTTCATAGGCTTAAAATTAGTAAAATATTCTGTTTTTGAAATAGTGGCGGTGAAAAATGGTTATTGCCCCGGCGTTTTGCATCTATCTGGCTTTGGTGGCTATGGCACAGTTCAAGGAGAGAATATCTATTAAGCTTGCCAAATAGTACTACGTTATTCCAACGAAGGAGGAATCTCCGGAGCACTTGCACCAAGTCCCATCAATGCAATGATCCCAATTGTGGAATTTGAAAATACCGATCCATCGAAGCAATCTCAGGAAATGATGACAATACCCGCCCTCGTCAGGAAATTTTTCGTTTTCCTATGCCGTCTCTTGTTGAACAATCAAGGTCAAATTCTTATATATTGATATGTCGTAGCCGTGTCTCAAATACCCATCTCAACCCTAAATCAGATCCGCAGCTTGCGGACTCCTTGGTGCATCAGCTTACTTCCTCCCCAATATTGAATCCATTTTGAGATATTCCAATATTACCACCCCCCAAAAAATAAATATGCCTGAAAATTAGGAAATCTCAACTATCCACCATACCTTTGTTCCGGATTGTCATAATTAATGACAATTTATTGCACTTTGAAACAATTATTATTACATCCTGAGTATATCGAGGGGCTTTTTTACCTTATCAGGAAGCAGATAAACAAACATTCCCGTTAATTTCGATCAATAATTTTGTTATAACAAGTGTAGTAATATGTGTTTTGGGTGTGGTTGAACAATATTTGGAATTTTATTTTGAGCCTGCCGAAGTAAAATTTTCATTGTAAAAAATATAAAACTTTGAAAATCAGTAGTTTGTGTAAATAAAATCTGCAAAAAGACGCAATTTTCGCCAAAAAGACGCAATTTTTTGAACAAAACACGCAATTTTTTGCAGAAAACACGCAATAAAAACGCAGTCACGCTGCAGAAAACACGCAATTTTTATCAGGTAGGTGTAGATTCAGTCAGGAGTCACATAATATTAATCGTACTATAATGATAGTGCCCTGTAGCCTGCCCTGAGGTTTTCTCGAAGGGTCTACCCAACGCCCCTCATCAGGAAATCCAAAATGGAACATAGTGGTAGAAATTGAAATTACTAATGAAATGCAAAATGAGTTCAAAAGCTGAAATCTTAACACACAGTACTTCCCTTCAGGGGCAGGGGTTTACTTCCCCATATTATTTCAATTATGGAATTTCCCTCCATATGCATCTTTATATTGAGAACAGGAAACTGTAATTTGGCGGATACAAGAATCATAATTTCATCTTGTAAAATGTACTTTGTACCCTTACCTTTTTATCCTTATGATTTTGTGAACTTTGTGGTTAAAATTTAATGCACTGATTTATATCGTGTTTACTATAAAAACAATAGCCTTTGCCAGGTAGCGCCAACCATATCAACCTCAGCGACGAAGAATTGCTGCACTCCTATCGCAGGAGCGGCGATAATATATGGTTGGGTCATTTGCTGCAACGGTATACCACCTTGCTGCTGGGTGTGGGGCTAAAATACCTGAAGGAAAAATCACTGGCCGAGGATGCTGTGCAGCAGGTATTTATGAAGGCGCTTACCCACCTGCCCCAGGAAGAAATCCTCAACTTCAAAGGCTGGCTGTATATCCTGATGCGCAACCATTGCCTGCAGCAACTGCGCGATAAAACCCATATAGCCGATGACAAGGCCCTGGCCTATATTCCGGATAAAGAAAATGACCGCGAAGAAGAGCAACTACTGGAGCATACACTGCAACAGATGACAGAGGCAATAGAATTATTGAATGAAGAACAGAAACAGACAATAGTGCTTTTTTACCTGAAAAAACTGAGTTACGAACAGATAATAGCACAGACAGGGTTTACCTTTATGCAAGTGAAGAGCTACATCCAGAATGGTAAACGCAATCTGAAAACATTATTACTAAAGAAAACAGGGAACAATCGCCCATGAGCGAACTAAATAACATATTGCCCGGTGGCCCAGGTAAGGGTGGAAAGGAAAGGATATCGGAAGAAAACCTGATGCTGTATCTGGAAGGGAAACTCACGCCTGCACAGCAGCACGAGGTAGAGCAGTGGCTGGCCGAGGAGGGCATGGAAAGCGATGCAGTGGAAGGATTGAAAACCATAAGTCCGGTGGAGACCAGGCTTACCGTAAATAAACTGAACCATCAGCTGCACAAAACACTGCACCACAAAAAGCGGAAACGCAGGCCGGTAGCGTCTAATTATTATACACTGATTGCCATGGGAATAATACTTTTGCTGGCAATTGTGGCTTACCTGGTAATCAGGAAGATGACGTAACAAACCTGATGGCAGGGAATTTTTTTTAACCCTGCAATTTGTTATTTTTGATCCTGCTAATAAACCAAACCGGTGCAATGAAGAATTTTCTGTTATTTATTGCCTTGCTGACACTTTGTATCAGCGGTTTTGCCCAGGCCGATAGCCTGCATGTATGGAACAAATGGTGCTCAAAGAAAGACACTGCATTACTATTCAACGGCGGCTATAATGTAATACAGATATACTGTCCGGACTTTAAGCCCGCTGATATTAAAATCAAGAGTCTTGATAAAGCGCTTCGAATAGGCACACTCGAAATAAAAGGCGATACGCTGACTGTAATGGCGATGCCTTTCCCCGATAAAGGAAAGATCATGCGCCTGGAAATACGGTACAAGAAAAATTCAAAAATGATCAAAACAGTAAGCTTTGCAAGCGATTCCATCCCGCAGTTGAAAGCCTCTGTTGGTAAGATCCTGGGCGATGAGGGCTATAAAAAAGATATACTGGTGCAAACTGCCCTTAAGATCTACTTTCCGAAATCGCTGTACAGCTACCCATACGGTATCAAATCTTATACCTTCAAAATTCTCTCTGCCGCAGGCGGCGCTACTATACCTGTAAAGGGATTTTTCCTGACCAAAGAAGTACTGGGTGAAATAAATAAAGCGCCCTCAGGCACAATAGGCACTTTCACCGACATCAAGGCTTCCTGCCCCGATTGTCCCACCCGCACTTTGCCGGATATAAAGCTGAAGATAAAAGGGTAATGGCTCAATTACTGAATGGCTCAATTGCTGAATGTATGGTGGATCAGTGAAGGAAATCGAACTGGAGATAAAATAGGAAATGCTCTTTTGCACAAGGGCTTAATTACTCAATGAGAATTGAATCAAATAAAATTATCCAGGTGTAATGAATAAGAATTACTGTAAAAGGGAATCAACATACATTCAGGATTTTTTCAGAATGCAAGTTAACCATTGCGCAATTCAGCCATTGAGTCATTGAGTCATTAGTATTTCCGGTCTATCACATAATTTACCAGTTGCTCCATGGCTTGCCTGGCAGGTGAATCGGGATAATCAAGCAATATCTGCAGGGCTTCTTCCTTGTATTGTTTCATCTTCTCCTGAGCATAAGTAATGCCGCCCGATTGCTGCACATAGCTGATCACTTCGTTTACTTTGGCCCTGTCTGTGCTGTTGTTCTTTACTATGTATATGATCCGGCGCTTATCGGCTTTGCTGGCATTATTGAGTGCATAAATCAGTGGCAGGGTCATTTTTTTCTCTTTAATATCAATGCCGGTTGGCTTGCCTATATTGTCCTGGCCATAATCGAAGAGGTCGTCCTTGATCTGGAAGGCTATTCCCACTTTCTCGCCAAACGAGCGGAAGCGATCAGTAACTGCATCATCGGCTGTAGCCGAGTAAGCCCCCGCCGCACATGCCGACGATAAAAGGGAGGCTGTTTTGGCTCTGATTATCTCAAAATATACGCTTTCATCAATATCCAGTTTGCGGGCCTTTTCCATCTGTAGCAGTTCTCCCTCGCTCATCTCCTTTACTGCGCGTGATGTGATCTGCAGAATCTTATAATCGCCGTTATCAATGGAAAGCAACAAACCTTTTGAGAGCAGGTAATCGCCCACTAGAACGGCAATCTTGTTTTTCCACAAAGCGTTGATAGAGAAGAAATCCCTGCGTTTCATAGAGTTATCTACCACATCATCGTGCACCAGCGTGGCTGTATGAAGCAGCTCAATAAGTGAAGCTGCCCTGTAAGAAACGTCATTGATGCCACCGGCAATCTTTGCAGAAAGAAAAACGAACATGGGCCTCATCTGCTTGCCCTTACGCCTGATAATGAACTTCATTATCCGGTCGAGCAGAAGATTGGGGGTTTTTACACTTTCCGCAAACTTCTTCTCAAACAGCGATAATTCAGCCCCTATTACTTTTTGTACAAGTTCCATTGCAGATTACGGTGCATATTAAATGTAAAAGTCGAAATAAGAATCGTAATCCACCAATTTTTTTATTGGCATTATCTTTGAAGTACAATAAAATGGTAAAATAAGGGTTTTATTTATTTGCCGGTTTGTTTTTTGGGTGGCTCCTGTTTAACTTTGTTCAGGTATTTTAACATTTTGCATAATATCAGATACTAATACAATACTCATGTTCAAAAATCGTTTTTTATTAATTGCCGGTTTTATTGTTCTTATGGCACAGTCGCTGTTTGCACAGGAAAGCCAACCCAATACAGATACTGCTAAAATACCGCCGCCAGGTTCTTCCATGCAATGGTCGAACCGCGATATGACCTACCATGGAAAAAACTATGACGTAATGGATTCGTCCTATTACCCAAAATTCCGCGCCAAGCAATTTAAAAAATACATGAATCATCAGGAAATTTTTCCACCCAAGCCCCGCAACCAGTGGGAAGCAGGGTTCGGACTGGGCCTGTATAATGTGATTGGGAATGTGCCAACGCTGATGCTGTGGAATGGCGGTGGCGGCGGTTTTAATGTAAATGTGAGGAAATCATTAGGCTATATATTTTCGCTCAGGGCACAATACATCTATGGTGTAGGTAAAAACCTGGACCTTCAGCCTACCACAGGCTTTAATTATCCGTATACTGCATTTGGCTATGTTCCGCTTTACTACGAAACACCCTCAGTGAAAGCAACTCCGGTATACAGGGCTACAAGGATGGAAGCATCTCAGGTGAGCCTGGATCTGATGTTTAATGCCTATAATATTAACTTCCATCAGGCACGTAATGCAGTATCCTTCTTCGGTTATGCCGGGATAGGCGGACTTGCATACAAAACACGCGTTAATGCACTGGATGGCGGCTATGCGCCCTACCAATTCGGCACTATAGTCAGTGATCCTAAAGCGAAAAACAGTAAAATACGCAAGGATTTGAAAAAGGGAATGGATAAAACCTATGAAAGTGTGGCAGACAACGGCGGCGGCAAGCAGATACTTGACCATAAAACACTCGATTTTGCACCAAGTTTAGGTGCCGGGGTACAGTACAAATTCAATAAGAAATTCAATATCCAGTTTGAAGAAAGGTATACTTTCCCATCAGATGTATATCTGGATGGTTCGAGGTTTGGTAAAACATTGGGTAACCAGGTATCGCAGGGAAGGTCTTCGGATGCGGTAAATTATTTTTCGGTAACACTTAATTATAATGTCAGCACCAAAAAGAAATCGGTAGAGCCACTTTACTGGATCAATCCGCTCGACCATGCCTATAGCGAACTTTCCTATCCGCGCCACATGATTTTACCAAATCCGGTACTGCCTGATGAGGATGGTGATGGCATTACAGACCAGTTTGACAAATGCCCGCACACACCTAAGGGAGTGGCAGTTGACTCGCACGGATGCCCGCTGGATACTGATGGCGATGGCGTACCTGACTTCAAGGACCATCAACTTATAACACCTACTGAATGCCAGCCGGTGGATGCAGATGGTGTAGGAAAATGCCCCTGCCCTGAAGCCTGTAAAGACCTTGCATACGATTCATCGAAGGGAGGTCTTATAAAAAATGCCTGCGGCAAGATTAAAACCGGCCAGTTATTGTTCACAGAGGTAACCCATATCAGCACAGGAATGCAGGCGCAACTGGCATTGCTGGCATCGGATATGCAGATTTACACAACCTGTAAAGTGGTAATAATAGGCAGCGGCGCAGGCAGTAAAGCCAAGGAGCAACATGCATGGGAAAATGTAGATGCGGTTATCCAATACATGGGCGACAAACACCAGATTGGCCGTGAGCGTTTCATTTTCAAATTTGGTGAAGTGGGCGACGAGAATATTGTCAGCTTCAGGGGTGCAAATGAAACCGAACAGGGTAGCGGGAATGTTCCTCCGCCACATCCGGAGATAAAGTAATTTTTAAGGTAAATCAGAATAAAAAGCCCTGCTATTGCGGGGCTTTTTTGATACAATATATATGGTGTAATCTATTTTATCCATTTGCCTACCACTGGCATATTCCTTAGTTCCTTCTTTTCGGCATTGATGACAAGCAGAAGGAATAGAGACATTAAGATGCTGGCTGAGATAAGCCTTAATGCTATGTTGCCGGTAAGCGTCATAACCAGTTTCTCAGTGAAAAAAAGTACCAGCATAACCGTAATATAGGCAAGGAGTTTTTTGGTATTATAGGGCACAGGGAAATACCGCTGCCCCATAAAGTAAGAGATTACCATCATGCTGCCATAGGCTGCAAGTGTGGCCCAGGCGCAGGCATACATGCCATACCTGGGTATAAAGGCGAAATTGAGTACTAGAGTAATCACGGCTCCGATGAGGGTTATGATCATGCCCATATACATTTTATTGGTGATTTTGTACCATACCGAAAGGTTATAGTATATACCCAGGGCTACATTTGCAGCAAGCAGGATAGGCACTACTCCGGTACCCCCATTTTGCCTGTATTCGGCAGGTATGTAATGCTTCCATAAATCTATGAACAAGGCAGTGAATAAAAATGCATTGCACAGCACAATAATAAACCACTTCATTACCCGTGCATAGGTTTTGGGAGCGTTTTTATCAGCTGCCTGGTTGAAGAAAAACGGTTCGGCCGACATACGGAATGCAGTAATAAACAAGGTAATAAAAATGGCTATCTTGTAGTTTGCTGCATAAATAGCTACCGATGTCTCCCCTGCATCGGGTGTGCCCGGCAACAATTTAGGAAGCATGAGCCGATCCATTGTTTCGTTAACCATGCCTCCTAATCCGATTATTACCATAGGAGCGCTGTAAATAAATAATTTCTTCCAGAGCGCTGCATCAAACCGGAAGCGGAAAACTATCCATTCTTTGAAAAGGAGTAAGAAAGTTACGAAAGATTGTGCAAGGTTGGCCAATAGCAAAAAGCCTGCATTGGTTTGCTGCAAATACCAGTTTGCGTATGCGGTTCCCGGGTGCCTGGCTACTTCACCCGGACTGTAAACTATAAAATAAGAAGTAAAAAAAATATTTACAAAAATACCAGCAACACGAGTAAAGGCATACTTCCGGGGCCTTTCTTCCTGACGCAATCTGGCAAAAGGAATAGCTGCCATTGTATCAATACCAATAATCAGAACACACCATGTAATATATTCGGAATGGGTGCCGAGCTGAAGAAAGTGGCTGATGGGAACCCTGAAATAAATAAGTATTGTGCTCAATAAAAAGGTAGATACCAACAAAGAAGTAAACGTAGTCTGAAACAGGTTTTTCTGATCTGAACCTGTGGATGAAAAGCGGAAATAGGCGGTTTCCATTCCATAAGTAAATAGTACATTGGCCATCGATACACAAGCCATAATCATACTGAAATTGCCGTAGTCCACCATCTGCTTTGGCCTGCGCAGCATATAGGTAATGAGTGGCGTCATCAGCTGGTTAAGCAACTTGGCAGCAATATTGCTCAAGCCATACCACATCGTTTGCCCAGCCAGTTTTTTCAGTGAAGCCAATGAATCAGTGTTTATCTGTGATCGTCAAAAGTAAATACTTGAACGGATAATGCCTACAACGGAATAATATTGCCGGTTAATTAAAGTTAAGCTATATCAGGTTTTAACATTGTGTACTCTTAATAGCAATCAACAGTTGAAAAACCAACCCTAACATTCCTGCAATAA
This sequence comes from uncultured Bacteroidota bacterium, assembly GCA_903904855.1. GTDB lineage: Bacteria > Bacteroidota > Bacteroidia > Chitinophagales > Chitinophagaceae > Nemorincola. The sequence goes on from CAIVEH010000121.1 coordinate 97,508, forward strand.
CTAGTATGATTAAAATGGATTTGATGTAATACTTAGTCATGAAACAAAAAAAATACAATCCTGGTAAAATGAATAATACAACAGCGGAAAACAACCAATTCAGCCAAGAACGAATTTAGCCAATTTGACTTATATCCCCGTAATTATTGAATTTTTAGAATAATGCTTACATTTAAACTTTAAAACACAATCCGCTTTTATGAAACAATTGACCGCATTAGCGATTTGCCTGTTTGCTGCAGGCACAATGTCTGCACAAAATAATGCCGCAAAACAGAAAACTACTACTGCCCCAAAAGTGCCTGCTACACAAACAAGTGCTGCTACCCAGAAGGGAACGGCTACCAAAAAAGGGGCTACCAGCGCAACAAAAGCAAAAAAAATAAAAGGACCTGGTGTTGAGGGCTTTATCCGCGACGGACACAAGCACCCGCTCGATGACGTACATGCCTTTATTTATGGCAAAGACTCATCCATAGCTGCATCCGGGTTTACTGATGCAACAGGGCATTACGAAACCAATGCAGTATTGCCAGGTGTTTATTCGGTAAAATACGTTTATCCGGAAGCGAAGTATATTCTGGTTACGGGCGTGGAAATTAAAAAGGGACTTACGCTACTTGATATCAGTATGGACCCTCCGGCCAGCGATACATCTGTAGGATTTACAACACTGATGCCTCCTCCGGAGAAAAAACCAGTTACTCATACTCCAAAGAAGAAATAAATCCGGAGGTTGTTTGGATGGAATAATGATCCGGGGCTTTTGTGTACGGGCTGGATCAGATCCAATATTTGCAATGAGGATACGATAGTATCATTTAATGCGTATTGTTAAAAATGCATTCCAATAATTTATAAAACCGGTTTTTGCCGGGGTTTTTTATATTTTTGAACTATTAAAGAAAGACCATAATCAATAATGCCGGCAGGTAAAAAATCGAAACCAACTTATTTCAATGCTATCATGGGCGTGGCCCTGGTATTGTTCCTGCTGGGTGTACTGGGATGGCTGCTTATTAATGGCCGGTCTTTATCACGTGCATTTAAGGAAGATCTTGAGATAAATGTGGATTTTCATGATAATGTAAGTGATGAAAGTGTGGCAAAATTACAGTCGATACTTGAACACCAGGCATTTGTGAGAAGCGCAAAAATCATCTCGAAAGAAGAAGCTATCCAGATGGAAAATGAAGTGGAAGGTGCCAATATAGTCGACTTCCTGGGGTATAATCCTCTGTTTACTTCCATAGCACTGAAACTGAATGAGGAATATGTGAACAGGGACAGCCTTGAAAAGGTTAAGAAATTCCTGCTGCAGAGTAATGTAGTGCGAGATGTAACCTGGCCCAATGTGATAGTGGACCATATGAACAGCAACCTGAGGAGAATAGGTATCATTCTGGGCAGTATCTCTGTTTTACTGCTGATTGTAGTAATTTTCCTCATCGATAATACTGTGAAGCTGGCAATGTTCAGCAACCGGTTTATTATCAAAACTATGCAAATGGTGGGCGCTACCCGATGGTTTATTACCCGGCCATTTGATATCAGGGCCGTAATTAATGGGCTGATAAGCGGCGTAATAGCAGTAATCTTTCTTTGGGTGGTTATGTCGTTTGCCAAAGCCCAGTTACCAGTGCTGGCCCTGCTTAATGATTCCAGCCTGGTTGCTATTCTTGTAAGCGCTATGATTATTCTGGGTATTATTATATCAGTTATCAGTACCCACCGCTCAGTAGTCAAGTATCTTAAAATGCATGTGGATGATTTGTATTGAGTCGAAAGTTGTAAGTATCTAGTCCTAAGTCGGCAAATGCTTAATTGTTATTTGTTTTAACCTTATTTAACCACAAATCACTGCCAAACAGATTCCCGGTTTAAAAATTTTGATTAATATTGCGTTATGTCAACACCAGTAAGACCTCAGTCAACAGCAGCAACTACTCCGGCGCCAAAGCCTGCAGCGCCAACGGTTAAATCTCCGTTTAAGAAATCGGAATCCAAACCACAGCAAGTATTTTTGTTCGACAAAGAGAACTATATGTGGATGATAGCTGGCATTGCCCTGATATTTATCGGCTTTATGCTGATGTCGGGAGGTAAGAGTCCTAATCCGCACGAATTTAACTATGCCGAGATTTATAGTTTCCGCCGCATTACTCTTGCTCCGATAGTGGTATTACTGGGCTTTGTTGTGGAAGTGTTTGCAATAATGAAAAAGCCAAATGATGCTGCCGACCAGGCAGTTTAATGATCAGCAAAAAATATTTTCAAGAGGGTAAGCTAGCGCTTGCCCTTTTCTGTTTTTATTGGTTTAGAAGTTGCATATCTATACTTTTATACCTGAATGGATATCCAGAGTAAATGATTTTTTAAGGCCTGCAGATATTTGTATTTACCTGAACATCCAATAGCACATATGGAACAATTAGCTTACGAAAAAGTAACTTTTGAAAAAACATCCTGGGCCGGGAAAACCATCAAAGGCAAGGAATTACTTGGTTGTGTTTTTGAAAAATGTGATTTTTCGAATAGCAATTTCTCCGGCAATAAATTTATTGACTGCACATTTCAGGGTTGCAATTTATCGGGAATGAAGATCAATCAATGCACGTTGCTTAATGCACGGTTTATTGATTGCAAGATTCTGGGGGTGAAATTCAATGAGTGTAAGGAACTGCTTTTCAGTGTATCTTTTGAAGCCTGCATCCTGGATTATTCATCCTTCATGGGCAGGAAAATGGTTCAGACAAAATTTATAAAGTCTTCGCTGAAAGAGGTAAATTTTATACAGGCCAACCTTGCAGGCTCTGTGTTTGATCAGTGTGATATGACGGCTGCTTTTTTCAACGAAACTGACCTCGCCGGCGTCAACTTTGTTACCGCTTATAATTACAGCATAGACCCTGAATTGAATAAGCTGAAAAAGGCCAGTTTTTCGGAACAGGGGCTGGCTGGGCTATTGGGGAAGTATGGGATTAATATTGTTTAAGCATACAATCTGGTATTGAACAACCTTCCGGATTGTGAGTGAAGGTGTTAAGCTAAGAATGCCCTGCGGAGTGCAGGGCATTCTTACTATATGGAGTAATTTAAAGATTAAACAGTAACCAGTGTATCGAGTACTTTATTCATACTGCGCACTGCATCGGCCGACTTGTTGAAGGCTTCCTGCTCTTCGGCGTTCAGGTGATAGTCCAGGATGCTCTCCCAGCCATTCTTGCCTATTACTACAGGTACACCCATACAGATATCAGACTGGCCATATTCGCCATCGAGGAAAACACAGCATGGGAAAACTTTACGTTCATTGCGCACAATGGATTCAACCAAAGTAGCTACAGCTGCACCGGGAGCATACCATGCAGAAGTGCCGAGCAACTTAGTAAGCGTTGCACCGCCTACCATAGTATCGGCAGAAACCTGCTTCAATTTTTCTTCGCTTAGGAGATTTGAAACCAGAGTTCCGTTCAATGAAGCGAGGCGGGTAAGTGGTATCATAGTAGTATCGCCATGGCCACCTATTACTACGGCCTGCAGGTCGTTCTGAGAACAATTCAGTTCTTTCTGCAGGTAGGTTTTAAAACGGGAACTATCCAGAATACCGCCCATACCAATGATCCTGTTTTTAGGAAGGCCAGTTGCTTTCAGTGCCAGGTAAGTCATAGTATCCATTGGGTTGGAAACGATAACAATAATGGTATCGGGAGAATATTTCAGCAGGTTTTTACATACATCTTCAACTATACGCGCATTAGTGCCAATGAGTTCTTCACGGGTCATACCAGGCTTACGTGGAATACCAGAGGTAACCACGCAAACATCGGAACCGGCAGTTTTTGAATAATCGGCGGTAACACCGGTAACCTTTGTATCGAAACCACAAAGTGCAGAAGTCTGCATAATATCGAGGGCTTTACCTTCGGCGAAGCCTTCTTTAATATCAACAACTACCAGTTCTTCGGCAAGTTCTCTGCGGGCAATATTATCGGCACAGGTAGCGCCAACTGCGCCAGCGCCTACTACGGTTATTTTCATTTATTAATATTTTGCGGTTAAAAATTAAAAATCACGGCGCAAAGATAAGATGGTAACAGCAAAAATGATGATGTGGACTATGTAAAAAGGCTGATTTTAGTCATATTAACGTTTATTTTTTTGAGTAGCATCTCCTTTTGTCTGATCATTACCAGTTAGCTATCTGGATTAGATAATGGACTGAAATGATTATTACAGATAACAGGGTGGAATTCAATTAAAATTTACTGTCTCTGCTGAAAAAAGGGGAAGAACACAATGGGAGTAAATTTTTTTCTGTTTCCTATTGCCATCAGTAATTTTCCTGGGAAAAAAAACTGACTCAGTAGGTTGAGAACTCCAAACCTGCACCTTTATAAACATTTTCGCTGTAGTATACCTTGTTTGCTTTTACATAAAAGAGAACCTGGTGCAAATCGAAATTCAGACTGCCCGAGCTGGTGTTTTTGAGGAAAGAAATAGTAGTATCAATAACCCGCCCAGCTGTGTCATAAACTGGCCAGCATTGGTCGAAAGGTATAGTGTCAGTGCCTATACAGACAGATGTGTGATTAAGTACCTGCACTGCAAATGAGGTATCGGCCAGGGTATCACGTTGTGTATAAGTGTACATGTATTGGGAAGTATAATGGTGCCAGTTCCGGTTACCGCCGATCAGGTAAGTATATTCAGTACCACTAACCTGAATCATATTCAAGGTCTTCTGAACCTTATGAGCAATATCATTATCAACTACCAACCTGACAATATAGGTACCCTGGCTGGTATACAGATGGCAGGGGGCAATAGCCGAAGAAGATGTACCATCGCCAAAATCCCAGATGCATTTGCTTTTTGTATTAATACCGGTGGCAGTAAAACAAACAGGATCAAGTATATTGAGGGTGCCTGTATAGGTAAAGTCATAATTGGCGGACGGCACTACAGCCGGTGGCTTATGGCCACAACCGGCAAGAAGCCAAAACGAAAGGGAACAAGCTAAGCAGAGAGCCGGGATACTGAGGAGTTTCTTAAGAAAATTATGTTTTTTCATAGTGTATTCAAAATTTATTATCAAATATACGAACTTATTAATGGTAATCCGAAAAATTGAGGAATTGAATTGTACATTAGCCAGAACCGATCCATAAAACCTGCCTGGTTTATAAATGATTCTTTGCTGAAATAGCAATGGCGCATGAGATTGGATTAACCTGATTATTAAATAACCCCCAAAAGCATGTTATATACTATTAATGATGCTCAGAATAACAGGATAATTGTTTCAGGCTTAAAAATATATGATTAGCTGCTGTATTTACTGTTTATAATTGGTTTTGATAATAGCATAAATTTTGTCCAGGTTGGGTACTACTTTGTTCATGTCTATCCCCCTGGTATCGAAGGTGAACACTACACTGCCAATTAAAAACTGCATCCTTACTACATTACCATTGGTAGTGAGGTCACCTGCACCAGTCTCTATAAATGCATTTTGTCCCCCGGCGCTAAAATCCTTGAATGCAGTAAAAATGCCCCCGCTTAAATGTTTCTCAGCAATATTTTTTTTCTCCAGATCAAAGTTCATTTTGATCATATCCTGAGCTGTTTTAGCGGCATGCCAGTCATAATATTCCAAAGTAATATCCGACTTGAAATCAGCAGCTTTATGTGTGCAACGTGCACCTTTCAGTATTGATGGACCACTTTGTTTAACCTTGCATCCAATAATTTTGTTGATCTGCTCATCTGATATCAATAAGCAGGCATCTTTGGTTCCCTGAGCTCTTGTGAAAAGGGATGTCGAACATAAAATTGCTACAAGCAGGAGTGCTGTCGTTTTTTTCATATAATTGATTTGTAAGTTATAGATATTTCCCATCAACCCGTGCTTATTATTTTTAACAGAAGGTGCTTCTAAACACTTAACTGTGTATTGAAAATAAAATATACCCGGCCCTGATGGTTTTATGGGAACCAAATTAATATTAATTTCGGATAGCCGGGTGTTTTTTAAAGTACTTTTCTATAAAATTATTATAGTTGCTGTATAGGTTACAAGCAAAGTGTGAAGCAGTATTTAACCGGAATAATGACATGCCCGCCTGGAAAAATAACCTGGGGGCAAAGGGTGAGGCCGACAATAATTATACCCTTAACTCGTTCTTTATGCATAAAACCACAGGATGAAAATCAGATTGCTGGCATTAATAATTCTAATCTGCGCATTCAATGTTTCTGCCCAAAAGAAAGATAATTATTTTGCGGCTATTGGCATAAACAGCCCCGGTATATCGGTGGCATGGGATAAAAAAATGCTCAGCCATTTAGATCTGGGCCTTGGCCTGAACCTGAACAAAACTGATGATCAATATAATAACATAAGAGCCGGTGCCTATGTGGATATCAGGCCCTATTTTCTGTGGCGGAAAAACTTACTCTTTATACCTGTAAATCTTGGCTGGTCGATCTATAGCGGTAAGGAGCCGAAAGATGCCAGTATAAGCAACTCAGGCTTATATAGCAGCCTTGGAGTAGGTTATGCCTACCTGATCACCAAAAGAGGTATGGGGCCGTTCGTATCATTTACCTTTAATGGCTACACCGAACATTATCATCTGAATAACCCTAATCTGCGGCCTGAAGCGAAGGACTATGGCCTTTATAACGGATCGCTGCAAATGAATCTTGGGTTTAAGTTTTGAGGGCAGTCAAAAAACTAAAATTATTATTGCCATTTCGATTTTTTTGGAAACCAGCTAATTTTTGGCTGGGAGTTTCTTAGAATAGCTTTTGACTGGATTAGATAAGTCATTTGCTGACAAACAATTTCATGGTACAGTGGGTATTGTTGTCTGCATATACGCGGCATAAGTATATACCTTGTTGTAATTCAGCAGTATTTATGAAAGCGCTATTGTTATCAAACCAGCCTGTCTGAAGCAATCTTCCTGTAAGATCATAAATTTCCACCTTTGTGGCAATAATACCTGAGCCATTAATGGCAATTCTACTATATCCATTGGAAGGGTTAGGAAATATTGTGGCGCTCATAAATTCAGTTTTTGGCAGTTGGCCTGGGGCGCCAAGTGGAGCTGTAGTAAATGGATAAGAGTACTTTGCAATGAATTGTGCAATTAACGTGCTATCATGTGGCTTCAGCGTATCTCCGCTTATTACACAGCCACTAATGGGGTAGTTGCCTGCAATATAAATTGCGCCGTTATTATTAAGAGCAATATTATCATATTGGACTATCCATCCAGAACCCAATAGCGTTATATAAATGCTATCTACAAAACTCCCCCCCAGAGAATATTTGAAAAGGAATAACCCGCCGCCGCCCCCAACAAACCCACCAGATCCGCCAACCCAAATATTACCACCATTATCTGTTGCAACCGAATATGGGGATTCTTCATGGTTAGGATTGATGCCACCTTTAGCCCAAAGTATATTCCCTCCATTGTCGTATTTCGCAAGGAAAAATAAATTCCCACCATTATTGGTTACCGAATCGGTTCCAAAATGAATAGTGCCTTCATGTTCTCCGGTTATATATACATTATTCCAAGCATCGGAAGCTATTCCTCTAACTTCTGAATAACCAGAAGGAATGATTCTTTTGCCCCATTGTGGCAGGCCTGAGGAATTGAACTTTGCTATGTACAAATAAGGGTATGCCAGACCTGCAGGGCAAGAGAGCACTGAGGCGCCGATAGCCAAGCCTGGTGATTTGTAATCACCTGTAACAAAAATATCTCCTGATGAATTGGCACAAATACCTGAAACATTTTCAATAGATCCGCCACCGAAACTTCCGGCCCATATAACATTTCCACCTGTATCCAGTTTCGCAATAAAAATATCAGAAGACAACCCTGTAGGGTCAGTGTTGGTTAAAATGATGCCACCAATATTTATGTGCGGACTGGCAAAGGTACCAGCTACCAGCAGGTTTCCGGCTGCATCTACATTGCCATAGCAATATGATGAATCTGCAATCTTTTTCAGCCATATAAGATGGCCTGATGAATTTAGTTTGGCGCAAAAACTACCTCCGGATATTGTAGCATTGATTGTCTGGGATTGCAAAGTGAAGTTAAAAGCAAATTCTCCGAATAGATAAACAAACCCAAATGAATCGGTAGCAATTTTATAGATTTGCGCACCACCTGTATTACCCCCACCAATAGCCCACCGGTAAACGCCATTTGAATCAGTACTCACTAAAACCATCCCACCACCAACAACTGTATCGGCCCCGAAAATGGATTTCACTGAATCATGTGGAACTATACCACTTGACGCACTGCTACCAGAGTAAACATTGCCTTCCTTGTCAACAGCCACTGTTGTTCGATATGGAAAGAGACTACCCCGCGGACAATTACTGCTATCGACCCATTGCAAGGTCTGAGCATTCAGATACCGGAAAGGGAAAAGCAGGATTAAAATAAGAATGGCTGCATTAAAATATGGCCATATCCGAAAATATTTATTTGAAGAAACCAAAACTGACACAGTCAACCCATTAGTATCAATTTTTAAATAAGAATTCGACTGGTATATTGCGAGTACATTTAATTTTTTCATAATAATATTTAAGTGTGGAGTAAAAATAGTAAACAGCAAATATAATGCCACGATCACTTTATTTTTGAAATACTATAATATACCTAAAAAGTAAAACTAGCAGCTTAAGAACCAAAGAAAAATAGCTTTTACCATCCTAGTCATTTTATTACTTCGAAAATGATGATTTATTATGGACTCACTTTGGGCTTAGCATTGCTAATTCATTTGGGCTATAAAATATCTGTATTCAGATACAATGGGGGATTTTACGCATCGATTATACTTGCTTTGGCTTAAACTATGACAGTTGAAAAATAATAACGGGATAGCAGGCCAGCAAGTAACTTAGTAATATGGTGTGAATTATTTTGAAAGATTCACTTACTTTAGTGGCATAGGAATCAACTTCTATAAATAATGGCAAAACAAAACACTCCGAACATAAATAAGGGAAACCCGGTTGCCAGAACCCAGCCGGTTGCTCCTAAAAAACAACCGGTAACAGGCAGGCCGGAACCTGTGCAGGAAAGCAATTCATTTTTTGCTAAGAATATACAATTCTTTATAGTTGCGGGTATTGCCGTACTTACCTATCTGTGTTATCAGTCGTGCCTGGAAAATAAACTGACCAACTGGGATGACCTGGGATACATCATCAACAACTCACTAATCAAGGATACAGGGCCCGATGCCATAAAGAACATTTTCTCCCTTGAGCATCCGGTGATGGGTAACTACCATCCTCTAACCATACTGCCTTATTATTTTGAGTACCAGCATTATGGCCTGCAACCCTGGATTTACCATTTCGACAGTGTGCTGCTTCAGATACTTTGTACTATTACCGTTTACTTTTTTGTTAAGGTACTCACCAAACGCACCATTGCGGCTACAGTTGTTGCACTGCTGTTTGGCCTGCACCCAATGCATGTTGAATCGGTGGCATGGGCTGCCGGACGCAAGGATATTATTTATGGTATATTTTTTGTGCTTTGCTGCGCGTGGTATGTGTTTTACTTAAGGAGCACGGGATCTAAAAAGATAGCATGGTACATCAGTATACTTGTGTTTTTTACCCTCTCCCTTTTATCGAAGGCCGTTGCGGTTACATTACCTGTAACCCTGTTCCTGATTGATTATTTTGAGGGGAGGAACCTGTTTATTACCCAAATTTTCCCATCAGCCAACAATACTAATATTCCGGTCCCTGAAGGGAAAAAGCAACTAAACTACTGGATACTGCTTGATAAATTACCGTTACTGGCCCTGGCCTATCAATTCGGGAATATAGCAACGCATATGCAGGAAAAAATAGGAGCTACCAAACTGGATGTACAATTCAGTTTCCTGGAAAGATTTGCATTGGGCTGTTATGCATTATGCAGTTATCTGTGGAAAGCAGTTGTTCCTACCGGCCTGAGCAATTTTTATCCTTACCCATTAAAAGTGGCTGGCGCCCTGCCATCAGTGTATTTTGTATACCCGGTAATTATCATCGGGCTTATAGTTGCCTTAATACTGCTGGCCCGTAAAAATAAAGTGATCCTGTTTGGCGTGGGCTTTTTTATGATCAACATAGTATTGCTGTTGCAGTTTATACCGGTGGGTGGGGCTATTATGTCCGACAGGTATGGATATATACCGTATATCGGGCTGTTTTTCATTGCAGGGTGGTACATTTCAGAATATTTTGTAGTCAGGGAAAACCTCAAGAGCAGTAAAAAGTCAATCGGAGAAGATATTGAGAAACATTTATCCGCAGTAAAAGTTGCCAGTACGGGTGGATCGACCGGTAAAATACTATTAGGAGGGATGATTATATACTGCCTTGTATTAGGTTTCCTCACCAGCGAGCGCTGCAAAGACTGGTATGACTCAGTGAGCCTGTGGAGGGATGATATTGAGAAACATCCCGAAGCGCCAGTGGGTTATTTTTACCTGGGCCAGGAATATTTTGAACGTTATGAGAAAGCCACCAATCCAACTGAGAAGAAAGCGCTTGGAGATTCAAGTTTGGCTAATTTCAACCTGTCGATAGCAAGGAAGCCGGATTATATTAACCCTACCATCTGTATTGCAGAACTGCAGCGGAATTACGGGCAGATTGATGAGGCCAAAAACACTTATTTCAAGGCATTGAAAATTGATAATACCAATGAAAGTGTGTACCTCGGGCTGGGCGTAATTTATGCTATCAAACATCAGTATGACTCATCTGATTATGTGTTTAAGAAAGCACTTTCTCTTAAAGCATTTCTGCCGGAGGGATACAGTAACTATGCCAATTTCCTGGATATTACAGGCAAGACAGATTCCTCTCTGGCAATGTATAAAGTGGCCATATCGCAGAACCCTGATGCATGGATACCGTATATGAACAGGGGTAAGATATACGTAAGGCTGCAGAAATATGACGAGGCCCTTAAAGACCTGAACAGGGCCCTGGAAATTAACGGCGAGTCGGGGGAAAGCTACTATCTAAGGGCACGGTGTCTTGGTGCTAAAGGCAATAAGGTGCAGGCGCAGCAAGATGTGGAAAAAGCAAAATCTTTTGGATATACTCAGATGGACCCGGGGTTTTTGCAGGGGATAAAATAGTGAATTATTGAAAACCCCGCCCAGTGCAGTCCGGTAACTTTTAAGTCTGATTAATAATTATACAGAAACCCTAAAAATACTACCTCCTGAACCTAAAAAATCAGATTATAAATGGCAGGTATAAACATAACCGGTAGTGTTGCCGTTGGCCTCGGTGTTATTGCAGTTGCTGGTGGCCTGATTGTTTGTTACGCCATGGTAATTGATAACCAAAATGGAGTCTCTGACACCACCACCCGAAACAGAACATGTGCAAGTGTAGGATTTTGAGCATGAAGTAATGAGGGTTGCTGCGAATACAATAACCACAATCGGGATAAATTTTCTCATGAAAAACACTATTTGACTGCTGTACAAAAATGAACTTATTTTACTTCCATAACCCCTGTGTACCCTATACTTAGTAAGGTTAAATTCCCTGAGTATTAATAGATGCAAAGGATTACAAGGGCGAATATAATGCATATATTTTGCTTTGAAAAATGATATAGAGGAACAAATACGGCATCGATTAGCAATTGAACCCTGAACAAACAAACAAAATTTACCAGCCGTGGAAGGATTGCATACTACAGGCAGAGGATAAACAAAAGGGAAGTATCTTAGCTGTGGATTGCCGAAAGCTTATGGCCGGGTGAGCGCCGTTGCGCCTCTTTTTGTTTTGCCGGTAGTTATCTTTTACGGATAAAAGAACCTAATGAACGATGACTAAGCCTGAATGCGGGTGCGAAAATGGATAAAAAAGACAAAATATTTCTAGGTATTATAGCCTTGGTGCACCTGCTGTTTTTTCTGCTGGCGTGCAGGTTCACCCGTATCTACATGGGCGACTCAATGGAGTATATCTATGAGGCGGTGAACATAAAAAGCCATTTTTTCTTTTACAGTGGTAATCCGGCAATGCCAATAAGCCCGGAATATATGACCCAGCGGCAACCCTTTTATCCTTTGTTCCTGATGGGTGTTTATTTGTTTGCCATCAATAACTGGGTTGTATTGGCACTGCAAAACCTGATTTCGATATTCAATATTTACTATGCCCGGAAGGTGTTTGGTGTATTTGGGTACCAGAAGAAATATGACTGGCTGTTGTTGCTGTTCCTGGCAGCTTATCCGGCACAGTTTATCAATGCCAATACCATTGCACCTGATATATTATTGCAGACGTTTACCCTACTGTATTTTGGCAATTTTGTTGCATTGTTCGGCGAAGGGAGGGTGAAATATATAGGCCGGATGAGTTTTGCACTTGTAGCCGGGATGATGGTGAAACCAGTTTTGTATCCATTTGTGGTGGTGCACATAGCGCTGATTATAGTGGCAGCAGTTTATTTTAAAATGAAGGTGAAGCAGGCGCTGGTGGCGGCTGTAGTGCCTCTATGTGCAGTGCTGCTTTACTGCTCGTGGAATTATGAGCGGACAGGGAAGTTCCATTTCTCCAGCAATCAGTCGTTTAATGCGATCTTTTATTATGCCAACTATTTCGGAAAGACAAGCGGGAGGGACAGTGCGGTTCATTTTCTGACTGTGGAGCGGGAAAAAATTGCGACAATACCTGTTTATAAAGACAGGTATGACTATGCCAACCATCGAGGGATACAACTGTTGCGGGAGAACTTTGCGCCTTATATGAACTTTCATCTGAGCAACAGCGCCCGGATGCTGCTGGAGCCAGGGAAAGCGGAGCTGGACTTGTTTACAGGCAGGCTTACTTATGGGGGCCTTTATCATGGGCCGGATAACGGCTTTTTTGCCACGCTGAAGGCAAAAGGATGGCTGGGAATGGGAGATTATATGCGGAATAATCCTTCGATGCCGGTGGTACTTGTAGTTTTGCTGTTTAATTTTCTTCGTCTTTTCGGCCTTGTTATCTTTTTCTTTAACCGGAATATTCACTGGTTAGGGCGGTTGTTTGTGTTTATACTCGTCAGTTATTTTGTGGTGGCTGCCGGGCCTATTGGCAATACAAGGTATTTTTTGCCGGTATCTTTGGTAGCAATTGGAGCTTCGGTGATAGGAAATATATGGCTGCTGAGTTGGAGAAAAAAACCGGCTAATACCTGATGGGGACAACAAATAAATATTATCCCTTTTTTGCGTCAGCAATGCTGATGTGGGTAGTGTTGTGGCTTATCTATCCGCACTACCAGTATTATATAGACCCTGATGGAACGGCCTATCTTACGATCTCCAAACGCTATGCCAATGGGGATATACAAAGGGCCATAAACGGCTACTGGAGCCCCTGGGCGTGCTGGCTTACAGCAGGCCTGATAAAGCTGGGGCTAGAGGCAATACCGGCATCGGTGATTATAAATGCGCTGGGGGCTACAGGCTTCCTTTATATCTCCCAATCATTCTTCCTGAGGTTTGATATTGTGAGGAATATGCAGTGGCAGCTGAATGTTACACTTGCCTTCTTTCTGTGCTATGCCATATTCTGGCAGTCGTTTGATGATCTGTGGGAGTGTTTCTTCTTGCTTAGTGCTTTGAGGATAATGCTGATAGAGGAGTTTAAGAACAGACCGGGTTTGTGGGTAGGAATGGGGTTGATCGGTACATTGGCCTATTTTGCCAAGGCATATTCATTTCCGTTTTTTATACTCAATACGGTTTGCTGTACCTGGTTTATTACCAAAGGCAATAAAGGGCTGTGGTTGAAAATATCTTTTGTGGCCATAGGGGTGATGATTCTTTGCGGCTTGCCTTGGATAGTGGCACTGCATCATAAATACGGCATCTGGACAACCTCAACATCAGGCACCCTGAATATGAGCTGGTACCTGGTCGGGCATCCACACTGGAAGCCGGGTATTGATCTGCTGATACCCCCTGCGTATCCCGATAGCCCATATTACTGGGAAGACCCATGGTTTGCGAATGGCGATACGCCGCATTTCTGGGATTCATGGCATTTGTTTGGATTGCAGATATTGAGGATGGGATACAATGTGTATAAACTTTTGAGAAGCATGCTGGAAATTTCTGTTTTCTTTCCTGTTGTTGCTGTAATTGCTTTATTGTCGTTAAGAGCAAAGAAATTAGCTGCAATATGCAGCGGAGATAAGAATATTGTGGTTCTCTCATTTCTCTTATTTCCGATTGGCTATTTATTAGTCAATTTTGAATCGAGGTATATATGGTATATGGTGCCCTTGGGTATGGTGATAGGAGGAAAGTTCCTGCAAAACTTTAATTCAAAAAAATGGTGGAATAGTTTGATGGTTGCAGTTTCACTCACCTTTCTAGTATATCCGGTATGGGGCATGTTCAAAATGTATGATGTAGGTAAGCAAGAGTATTCAAATGCTCTTGAACTAAAGAGAATGAAAATCAAAGGCTCTCTTGCAAACTTAAGTCCTGCTGGTGTTGACAAACAATGTATTGTGCGATTGGCATATTTTGCAGGATGCTCTTATTATGATATACCTGATAACAATGTGGATTTAATGGAATTTATAAAAGAATTGAAAAAATATAAGGTCAATTACTATGTTGGCGGCGATTATCATTCAGTTATGGTGGCTGATTCACTTTTTAAGGATAATGCTTATCAAGGAATTGGGGTAAAATTATCGAGAATTTTCGTTTACCAATTAACTCCGGGAGCTTGGAATCCTTAGTTGTCCATCCAATTTTTCCTGTCAATATTATTTCGGTAAGTTTGACAAACATATAATCGAATACTCTGACTATGGAAAGAGCATAAAGTGCAATGTTTGCATAAAACGTATTAATTTTACAATATGGATAAGGTAAGAATTGATGTTAATGCAATCAGCAAAGCATTCGAAAAACATGTTCGTCAGAAAGCTATAATTGCAGGCAGCACCATTATTTATGCAATTGGCGGGCAAATAATTGAAGAAGATCCAAAAACAACAAAGAAGATTGTTCTTAAGGCAGTTAATTACACGAAATAATATTTTTTTGATCAATTAGACCACTTTCATGACTGCCCTGGAATGTAACGGCGTACTCTTTTCTGGCCATGTTTTAAAGGCAATGATTACAAGATTAATTCGTGCCTATGAGGTTGAAGAGGTAATAAGTTATGGTGAAATTATTAAATTTTATTCTACTGATAGGCCTTATCCCAGCTATTTATTGTTTAAATTTGTTAATGGCAGACCAATTCATGTTGTTGCAGGCAAAAACCCCGAAACAAATGAATGCATAATTATTACCTGCTATGAGCCCGATCCAACAATTTGGCTTCCTGGTTTTAAAGAAAAAAATGAACTTTTATGACTTGTGTAATTTGTAAAACAGGCATCTGCAAACCCGGCAAAACGCACTTCAGCGTCTTTGTAAAGGATGCGTTTGTGGTAATAAAAAATGTAGATGCCCTAATTTGTGAAAACTGCGGAGAAGCTTATTATGATAGTGAGACCACTAAACATATTCAAAAACAGGTGGAAGTAGCTTATAACAACAATGCCGATGTAGACGTTGTGAAGGTATAAATGAAAATAATCAGATAGGTATTGGCTGTTTTAGAATTGCTATTTTTGATAGATTCATCAAATTTAGTTTTTTTATCATTCTATTCGATTTAAGTAATCCAGTGGATCCATAACATTGCCTCGCTGATTTTCATCACCCACCCCTTAACTTTCCGGTTTTTTAAAATACCTTTGCACCCAATTCAAAAAAACGCTATAATATGTCAGCTAACAAGATTCATGAGTTATTGGGCGATAAGGCCGGTTATTACCTGGAGCATACCAGCAAAACCATTGACAAATCTGCACTACATATTCCATCGGGTAGCCACCTGGATGATGTGTGGAGCCAGTCGAACCGTAATGTGCGTACTTTAGGTAGTATCAGCTCCATTATGAACCATGGCCGTTTGAGCGGTTCTGGTTATGTGTCCATACTGCCTGTTGATCAGGGTATTGAGCACAGCGGCGGCGCTTCTTTTGCTCCTAATCCTATTTATTTTGATCCTGAAAATATTGTAAAGCTGGCTATTGAGGGTGGTTGCAATGCAGTTGCATCTACTTATGGCGTATTGGGTGCCGTGGCACGTAAGTATGCACACAAAATACCTTTCATAGTAAAGGTGAATCATAATGAGTTTCTTACCTACCCTAACAAGTTCGATCAGATCATGTTCGGCACCATCAAGGATGCATGGAACCTGGGTGCAACTGCTGTAGGCGCCACCATCTATTACGGCTCTGAAGAAAGCGCCCGCCAGATAGTGGAAGTGGCCAAGGCTTTTGAATATGCTCATGAGCTGGGTATGGCTACTGTATTGTGGTGCTACCTGCGCAATAATGGCTTCAAGAAAGATGGCGTAGACTACGCCACATCTGCCGACCTTACCGGCCAGGCCAATCACCTGGGTGTTACCATTCAGGCTGATATCATCAAGCAGAAATTGCCTACCAACAATGGTGGTTATACTGCTATCAACTTTGGTAAGACCAGCAAGCTGGTTTATGAAAAACTGACTACCGATCATCCTATTGATCTTTGCCGCTACCAGGTAGCCAATTGCTATATGGGCCGCGTAGGTTTGATCAACTCTGGTGGTGAGTCGAAAGGCGCTACCGACCTTGCTGAAGCAGTAATGACAGCAGTGGTTAACAAACGTGCCGGTGGTATGGGTCTCATCAGTGGCCGTAAAGCTTTCCAGAAACCAATGAACCAGGGTGTAGAACTGCTGAATACCATTCAGGATGTGTACCTTGATCAATCAATAACTTTAGCATAATAAGTTTCCATTTCATTATAAAGAAAATAGCCACCTTTCGGGTGGCTATTTTCATAAATGCTGTCAGCCTGGTATTATAATCAGTTATGATCGCGCCCTTCGCCACCACCCCAGTTTCCACCGCCGCCACCGCGCATTCCGGGATTCCATGGCCCATGATCGCCATGTTCATGGTTATTATCATCAGAAGGGGCCTGGCCCTTAAAGTTTCTCAGTGTATACGTCAGCTGGAGCATACCATACTGCTTCAGATTATTGGTAATATCGTTCTCTACATAGTTGGCAGCAACTATGCGCGATACGCCCCTGTTCTGGTTCAGCATATCAAACACAGTAAGTCTGGCTTCCAGCGCCTTGTTTTTAAGGAATTTATAGCCAATGTAAGAGGTCCACAGGTAATAATTAATATTTCCGGATGAACTGCTTAATGTGCTGTAGTAATAATTGGCAATATTAGAGTTGAGTACTACCCTTTTAAAAACTATCCAGTTGATTTTAAAGGATGCGGTATGGTTGTAGTAATCGTTGTTTGCTGATTTCTGCAGTGAATTATTAACAAAGTTATAATTGCCGGTATAGGATAGAGTAAAATCAAGGTTCTGGCTCACATTGCTGCTGATAACAACACCGGCAGTTGGAACCCAGTTGTTGGAGTACTCACTTACATTATTAATGATACCGGGTGTATGTGTATAATTAACGCCACCCGAAAGATTCAGATTGCTTTTGATTTTCGAAAATGGCAATCCGTATGTCATATACAATCTTTCGCTTGAATAGTAGTTAAGGTTAACAGGCGCGGTAAGCTGTGCGCCACGTTTCAGCAGTATACCGTTGTCTAATGTTGAGTCGGGTTTTAAAGTAGTATAAGTTGCATTGCCAATGTAATTGTTGGTATAATTTAGATTGCCAAAAATGAAAAAATTATTGGCCGACTTCTTCCGGGTAGAACCATAACGCAATGTCATGGATTGGGTGTAATCCTGTCTTAAACCGGAATTACCGGTACTCAACTGTAATGGATTACTCACATTTATCACATTCTGCAGTTGGGTAATAGATGGCGGTGTAATACTCGACCGGTAAAACATGGTAAGGCTTTTACCATTCTTAAATTTATAAGTAATACGGGCTAAAGGCAGCACATTGGAATAGTAACGGGTTATTCCAAGGGTGGCCGGAAATTGCTGTGTTCCATCGAGCACAGCATATTGATAGTTCGCGCCAATCATCAGGTTGAGATTGTTATTCTTACTGTTGTATCTGTAACTCAGGCCACCCTTTTGTGTTGTATAGGTACTATTGTACTGGTTGGAGAGTCCAGAATCAAAAACCCTGTCACCCAATCCATTGATTAAAGTGTCAGTGATTGTACTTGCTTTACTGTAAGTAACTGATGGGTTATAATTAAACATAAGCTGGCTTAACTTACCAAGAGGCTCTGTATAGGCTACATTGGATGAGATGGTATTGCCGTTGTTATAGGAGTTGTATACCTGGTTAAGCTGAGCAGGCGGCAGGTTGATGCCCGATGAGTCAACTTGTGTAAGTGTGTTGTAATTTCCATCCCCGGTTTTCTCATTCAGGGAGTTGCTTAGGTTTAAGGAGATCGTTCTTCCCTTCTTCTTTAGTTTATGTCTGAAAACTATATTGTTGGAGAATGTGTAGCCTCCATTGTTCTGGATGTTGTTGTTTCTGCCAAGGATCAATGGCTGCAGAGATTGATTAAAGCTGGTATCTATCTGGCTGGCTGCTGCATAATTCTGCTGGAGGCTTAAGTTGGGTGTTATTACCAATGAATTGGATGAATCAATTGTATACTCAAACTTAAAGTTGAACCTGTGATTGAAATTTTTGGGCTGTGATTTATAATACTCATTGTAAAGCGATACCTGATTGCTATCCAGTTTTCCGTTCTCAGAAGGGTAGAAATAATTCCGTGATTTATTTGTGGTAGTCAGATTATCGGTATAATTAAAGAAATAGCTGGCCGATACTTTTAGTTTGGGACCCCACTGATCCGTATAATTAATGCCGGCAGAGTGTGTTGTGGTTATTCCCGATTGCTGGCCGGTGAGGAAGTTATTTCCTGGTCCGCCACCGCCAATACTCAACACATCCTGCGAACTGAAATTCTGGGTATTAATATTATTCGATGACTCGGTGATGGAAATCCTCTTGTCGCCATTAAAAGTATTAAACGAGCCGCCGGCATTATAATTACCATCAGTGCCATAGCCACCAATGAGCTTGCCAAACTCTCCTTTCCGTTTATCCTTTCGGGTCATAATATTCATTGTTTTCTGAGAGTTGCCATCATCAAAACCGGTAAATAATGCCTGGTCGCTGAGCTGGTCATATACCTGCACCTGGTCTACCATCTCAGCGGGCAGATTTTTTACAGAAAGCGTTGGGTCATTCCCAAAATAGGGTTTGCCATCCACATATACCTGCTTCACCTGCTCACCATGTACCTTTACACCCGAGTTATCGGAAGTTATGCCCGGCATTTTGGTAATCAGATCTTCGGTTGATGCATCCGGATTTACTTTAAAAGCATCGGCATGAAAAGAAGTGGTATCACCCTTTTGTTCAGCCCGCACCTGTTTGCCAGCTATAGTTACTCCGGTTAGCTCATTGTTAAGTGTTTTCATTGCTATAACCCCGGCATTAAAGTTTTTATCAATGATACTTATCACCCTGTTCTGCGGTTTATACCCCAGGTATTCCAAGTGCATAATATACTCACCAGGGTTAACGCCATCAATAGAAAATTTACCATCGGCATCTGTAACAGTACCCAGGCCGGTATTAATAGTAGTATCTGAGCCATCTCTCAATACAATGGTGACGCCCACCATAGCTGAAGTGTCTTTAAAATCGGCAATCCGTCCGCTGACTTTATATGTTTGGGCTAAAGAATTTAAGGATAGAATTACCAGGCACAATAAAAAGGTGAATCTCGAAAGCATTTAGGCGTGTTTGTAGACTGATTTAGACGGAAATATAGCAATAAAGTTTAAATGCCGCCTTATAAATTGATAATACAGATATACTGCACCAGTAAAGAAACTACACTTTGTTTTTCAGGTTTGCGAAACCTGTTATGTTCATCAGTATCAGCAGCATACCATAAAATGTATCCTCGAATGGGATTGTAAACATGCGAATACCGAGGTTGTATTGGTTATTATACATCACTACAGGCTCTTTAATAAAGCTGCCGGTAAGCAGGCCGTTGGATATAAAAAACGGAAGAAGAATAAGCAGGAATGAAATATAAAACGAGGGCAGAATAGTGACTTTACGCACAAGGAGTATACCCAGAGCTAAAGCCAGTAATAAAAATGTAACTGAAGTATATAACTGCTGTAAATGAAAAAATGCAATAACCGTGAGAAAGAAAATAAGGAAATAGGTGATCGCATTGGCAACCAGCCGGTACCTGCTGAAATCATAAAAAGAATCGAGGCAGAACCAGGTAAATACAGATGCATAAGGGATGCAAATAAAAAACAGGTACTCCTCAAGTGGTAATGAAAAGAAGTAAATGCCACAAACATAATGAGGGTTAAAGCTCCACACTCCAGCTCTGGTAAACAAGATATCCCAAACCAGGAAAGGGATGGCAGTAACCAGGCAGGGCAGCCAGAAAAAACGCCACTGTTTGTAAAAGTTTATTTTGGGGTGAAAAGAAAACAGGAATGGAAACAGGATGCAGCAAAAATCTACCATCAGGTATGTGTAGTGTTCAGGCATTGGCTTTCCTGCTTTTAATGGCCTCTGTAAAGTATTTAACCGGCACCCAAAGCATTCCGAAGCATTCTCCGTCTTCCTTATCCAGATGCTTGTGATGCATTTTGTGCGCACGCCTGATGCCGCGCAGGTAAATATTATCTGAATTCCTCAGGATCTTAAAACGCTGGTGTATGAAAATGTCATGAACAAAGAAGTAGGCTATACCATACAGCGTTATACCCAAACCAATAAACAAAAGGAAGGTAAGAGAAGTGTACATGCCAGTGGCAAGACAAATAATGCCCGGTATGGCAAATATCAGGAAGAAGTAATCATTCTTTTCGAAGAAAGAAGATGGGTTTTTCTTATGATGGTCTTCATGGAGCTGCCATAGCAGGCCATGCATAATATACTTATGGGTAAGCCATGCCACTGCCTCCATAGCCAGAAAAGAACCTATAACAATTAATAAATCAGCCTGCCACATACCCGTTCGTTTTTGAAACTTTAAAATAATTATTCAGTGTTATCGCCCTGAAATTGAAAATACCTTCCAGCTTGTTCTTTACAATCAGTTTATGTGCCAGTGTGCCAAGCCATCCCAAAGGTAAACCGTACAAAACATTATCAGTCATTCTAACCCCTCCTGTCACCTCTTGGAATGTGTGTGTGTGTTCCCAAAGAGCATAAGGCCCTTTAAGCTGTTTGTCTGTAAATTTGTTAGGGGCATCTACAGATGTTATTTCAGTTCTCCAATGCATTGGAATATTGAATAACGGGCTAACTGTATAGTCAATCTTCATGCCATTATAAATTGGCGTATCATCCAGTTTTGTGCGAACTACAAAACCCATATCCTTAGGCGTGATTTTCTCCAGGTTTTGGGCCTGTGAGAAAAAATCCCATGCCTGCTGTATACTGATAGGTAAGAACTGTTCCCTGTGCAATGTGTAAACTTTCATAAGCTCCTCAATTTCTGAATATTTTATCCCAATGCTCATTAATACATATTTTGAACCACTCAGTATAATCTTCCGGAAGTACTGCTATATCATATTTTAGGCCTTCCTTTGTAACATACTTGTAGTCTGAGACTTCTGATAAATTGACTGTAGGTATTACATCTGTAACACCAATGAGTACATGATCATATTCATATTCTGTTAGACCATGCTCCATTGCTGCCTTATAAACAAAACTGAATTTTTCAGTCAGTTCACATTTCATGCCCATCTCCTCCATTAGCCTCCTGTTGGCAGCATCAATTACTGATTCGCCGTGTCTTGGATGGCTGCAACATGAGTTGGTCCATAATCCACCTGAATGGTATTTACCAAGTGCTCTTTGCTGCAACAACATTTCACCCCGGCTGTTGAATATAAAGACAGAGAATGCCCTGTGCAACATACCCTTTTCATGTGCCTCCAGTTTGGGCATTATCCCGGTCTCCCTGTCGTGCTCATCTACCAGTATTACTGATTCATTCATAACAAAAGTGTTTTTTCAGCTTCGTTGCACAATCCTGATTGCAACAAATAGCTTTTTATGCGTTGTTTTAGGTCATTATCGGCAATGTTGTGCCATTCTTTAATCAACAGTTTTTTATCAGTTTCTTCAGCTGAATGATAGTTGAGAAAAACAGGAATATTTGTTTGTATACAAAAGCGTAAAAAACGTATTTCTGCATTTCCCGGGTCTTTCTTAACTGCCACTTCCAGCAAATCCTTACCTCTGCTGAAGTAAGACCATTTTGTAAAAGGGTTTACAGCATACCTGGACATCATCATCTGTGACATGCCTTTGTAAGAAATCATAACAGGCTCCGATTCTGAATTTATGTTTTCCATTGCCTGATAGAATTTAATCGCAGCCGCCTTATTAACGTTGGCCAGGTAATACAATTCTCTTAATTCAAAGATACCTGTTATTTTCCCTGAAGCAGTAAAACTATATAATGGAATAATCATTAAAAGCAAAAACCTCATAACATATTGAATTGGTGCCTTAAAACCGACTGAAACATCAGGCTGATTTTACTGTAGTCTGGAATTCTTATTCGTACCTGCATCACATTTTCAGCGGGGGTGTTTTTTATTTTTATGAACAACTTTCTGTAATAGAAATAGGCAAGATAAACACCCCTGCGGGCATTGGGAGGCAGCTTTTTAATACCCGCCAGTGCCTGAACAAAGTCATTTTCTATATCGGCCTGAATCTGTTCTTTTTCGTAAGCCGAAAAGCGTTCAAAATTCACACCCGGGAAATAGGTCCTTCCCAATACTTTGTAATCTGCATTGATATCCCTGAGAAAATTTACTTTCTGAAAAGCTGAGCCCAGCTTCATAGCCGCAGGTTTCAAATCCTCATAAAGTTCATTATTATTTTCAGTGAAAACTCTAAGACACATGAGGCCCACTACTTCGGCCGATCCCAGGATATACTGGTCGTAACTAGCCTTTGAATGAACCGTTTCTTTCAGGTCCGACTCCATACTTTCAAAAAAGCGTTCAATAAGGTCATAAGTTATACCATAATTGTTTACAACAAACTGAAAACTATTGAGTATAGGATTGATGCTTATTTTACGCTCTATTGCTATCCAGGTTTCATTCCGGAATTCTTCCAGTAAATCTTTCTTATTATAATCATGAAATGAATCCACAATTTCATCGGCGAAGCGCACAAACCCATATATTGCATAGATAGGATTATGCAGTTTGCGTCCCAGAAACCGGATGCCGAGCGAAAAGCTGGTACTGTAGGCTTTTGTAGTAAGTTTGCTGCAAGCGTAAGAAACGTCATCGAATAGTTTTTTCATTGTTTAGCGTTTAAATAATTCAGCAATTGGCCCGCAGCCACCTGGCCTGAAATGAGCGCGGGTGGCACCCCCGGACCTGGCACAGTCAATTGGCCTGCGTAAAAAAGGTTTTTAATTTTTTTATTCCTTAAAGTTGGTTTCAGGACTGCTGTTTGTCTGAGTGTGTTAGCCAGGCCGTAAGCATTGCCCTTGTAAGCATGGTAGTCTTTTACAAAATCATTAATGCAATAGCTCTTTTTATAGACCACATGATTTTTGATTTCTTCTCCGCAAAAGAGCTCCAGGCGCTTCATCTGTATTTCATAGTACTTATCCCTGAGTATGTCATTATCTTCCAGGCCCGGCGCTACCGGAACAAGAAGAAACAGATTTTCCATACCCACAGGCGCTACATCTTTGTCAGTTTTCGACGGGCAGCATGCGTAGAACAGAGGGTTATCAGGCCACTGTGGGTTCTCATAAATATCCTTTGCATGCTTGTCGAAAGGTGCATCGAAAAACAGGTTGTGATGAATGAGCTTCTTTAGTTTTTTATTTACACCGATGTAAAAGATGAGGCACGAAGGGGCTAATGTTCTCTTATCCCAATAGGCTTCATCATAGTTACGGTATTGCTCCTCTAATAAATGCTGCTCTGTATGGTGATAGTCGCCGGTAGCAATCACTCCATCAGTTCTGTAGTCACCTTTACTTGAAGATATACTGATAGTTTTTTTTGCGCCGATATTTATTTTATTGATTTCGCAACCAGTTATGAACCTGACTCCGTAAGATGCTGCCAGGTCTTCCATAGCCTTGGGTATTTCTGTCATGCCACCCATTGGGTACCATGTACCAAGTGATAAGGCGGCATAATTCATAAGGCTGTAAAGAGCTGGAATCTGCTGTGCCATTGCCCCGAGAAACAATACCGGAAACTCCATAAGCATTACCAGCCGCTCATCCTTGAAAAACTTACGGACATAGTCGCTTACAGATTGAAACATATGCAGCTTCACAGCGCCGGTTATCACTTCTTTTTTTGCAAACTCGAGCCACGAAAAAGAAGGTTTATACACGAGGTGCTGCATTCCCACCTTATACTTGAAAGCACCTTCGGCAAGGAACTGCTTCAGTTTATCGGCGCTCCCTTTTTCAATATTTTCAAAGACTTCATAAATATCATCAAGGCGGGCAGGTATCTGTAAAACATCATCCTTGCCATAGATAACCTGGAATCCCGGGTCGAGTTGTACGAGTTTATAATAATCGCCTGGTTTCTGACCAAATTGTTTGAAGAAGTTTTCGAAGATATCCGGCATCCAGTACCAGCTTGGCCCCATATCGAACATAAATCCCTGCTCACTGAAAATGCGTGCCCGTCCGCCTAATGATTCATTTTTTTCGAACAGAGTAACCTCATTCCCCTGCTTTGCCATAAAGCATGCGGCCGATAACCCTGAAAAACCACCCCCTATTACTGATACTCTGTTCAATTTGTTTATTCTCTTTAAATTGTATGCTATCCGGTTAAAAATTTATTTCAGATATTCCAGCAGATCATCTGCTTGTTTTAAGTACTTTATGTTGTCAGATCCGGATTCACTAATTGGGAATAGTTGTGTATTACCAGCAACCAGTATCCGGCTGTTTTTTGCGAAATCACAGATTTTATTTAGTTGCTCCTGTATCTCCCAACCTGGCCTTTTGGTAATATAAAAGAGCAACAAAAATGATGGCTTGATGGCAGGGATAACTTTTTCAATGCTCTCCAGCCGGATGCTTTGCCCCAGGTAAACAGAATCGTATCCCTTTGATCGGATCATATAATTTGCCAGTAAAAGCCCCGTATCGTGCCACTCACCTTCCGGCAGGAACAGAAGGAATTTTTTACTATTAATCTCAGGCCTTGGCAGCATATCAGTAAAGGCCATTAATTTCCTCCTGATGATGCAGGTGGCAAAGTGTTCCTGAGCAGCCTCGGTATCGCCGGTACTCCATAAAATACCTACCCTGATCATAAACGGATAAACAATGGTGGTCATTAATTCATAAAGCCCTGTTTTTTCTGCCAATGAAGTAAACAGATCCTCAAATCCGGCTTCATCGAATGACATAGTTAAATCCAGAAAACTGTTTATAGAACTGGCAATGAGGCTGTCGTCAGTTGTATTCTGAGGCAGAGAAATGATATACTCGCCGATTTCATTTTCACTTAGTGCCGCTATTTTTGAAATTTTATAGCCATAAGACAACAGCGTAGAAACATTAAGCAGTTTGCGTACCTCATCATCGGTATAATACCGCCTGTTGGTTTCTGTTCTTAAAGGGCTGATGAGGTTGTAGCGTTTTTCCCAAATACGTATGGTGTGCGCCTTAATCCCGGTCAGCCGTTCCAGGTCATTTATCTGGTATGGCTTCATTTTGTTTAATTATTTCTCTGTAAAATTAAACAAAATACCAAAAGACAGGATTATATTTTATTATAGAGGTATAGCTTTCCCCTTATATTGTTAATTGGTGATAATATTAATTTGCCTTTATGTATGTATCCCGGTTATACTTCTGCCTGTAATCCAGAGACGAAACCTGTGATTTTTTTAAAGCAGTACGGAAAGCCTTATTGTTAGCAAAGTTGATTATTGAACCCTGCTTCGAGCTATTAATGGATTTCTTCCCTGGAAAATTATGGAAGTAATAATGATTGTATTATCGTCGAGATAAAAATGAATAGCATAAGGGAATTTATCGGTGTATGCAATCCGTACATTTTTATAACGAATTGTATGAGCGTATGGATTACGCCTGATCATTAAAATACAGGATTTTACAGCTTGAGCAAATCGATTGCTTAGTCCTTTTATTTGCTGTTGTTTATACCATTCTCTTGCTAAATTAAATTCAATTAACGCAGGAGGAATAATATAGTAATTATACTTCATCATCCCTATCTAATTCTGCAATGAAATCTTCAATAGGGATCAATTGTTCCGGATGTGCTTTTATAAAATCCAGTCTTTGATCAATTAAGGTTCTTTCCCATTCCGGAACATCTTCAATATCAGGATGTTTTTCTGTAATTTGATTCCAATCTTTAATAGGAATAAAAACCCCGATTGGATCTCCGTTACTATCAAATGTATATTGTGCAACCATAAAACCACTTATTCAGAATGTTATAAGATATAATGCAAGTTACAAAAATTATCCTTATGATGTTGTCATTTCCCGGTTATACTTCTTCCGGTAATCAAACGGCGACAAGCCTGTGATTTTCTTAAATGTAGTCCTGAAAGCCTTGCTATCAGAGTAGCCTACGGCATACATCACTTCATTTATATTGTCGCGACCTGATTCCAGGCTTTTTTTGGCGGCTTCTATTTTTACACGTTGCAGGTATTCAACCGGAGTATTGGCTGTGGCCTTTTTGAAGCGTCTTTCGAAATTGCGGCGACTTATTAGGAATAAGCCTGCAAGCTGATCAACCGATATCTTTTTGTCCACATTGCTTTCCATGTATTCCTGGGCTTTCTTTATAGGTTCATCTTCATGTCCTTTCTGGCCCATAAATATATTGAATGGCGCCTGGCTGCTGCGCTCTATCTCAATTTCAAATACCTTGGATAAAAATACGGCAACATCCCTGCCACAGTATTTCTCAACCAGGTATAATACAAGGTTAATAAATGAATAAGCTCCGCCGCTGCTGTATATCCCCTGTTCATCGGTAATTATTTTCTCCGGTACGAGGTTTACATCAGGAAACTGCTGCCGGAAATGTTCGGCAGCAAGCCAATGAGTAGTGCACTGTCTGCCATTAACCAACCCTGTGCTGGCCAGCAGGAAAGCGCCGACACATAAACTGGCCACTTCAGCGCCTCTATTATGCTGATTGTAAATCCAATCAATAAACTTCAGATTAAGCGGGAGTGACCTGGGTTCCAGAGCTGGTATAATTATCAGATCGGTCTTCTTTACCTCATCGATCATTTTATCCGGATGCACAGAAAACAGCCCATTATAAAGGTCAGTTGAGCCTGAAAGGCCTACGAGATGAATATCGAAAGCAGGCTTCCTTCCTGTTTTTTCAAGATAATCATTGGCGCCAGTCAGTACTTTGAAAGGGCCTACTATGCTGCTCAATATGCTATCGCCTTGGGGCACCAGTATAGAAACGTGTTTCATAAATATACTTTTGACAAAGCTACACCAATACATTGTCGCAATCAACCCCTCAGAATGGCGTAATTGCACATCAGCCGCTTCAATATTTGCACCTAAGTTTGCTATCAGAAAATCTGGATACGTCAAAGTCAGGATAACAAAGATGATTGATCAATTAGCTTATTAACAATAATACAATTTTCAATACGGCGCATGTTACCTAATTTCATAACCAACAAAAAAACATAAAATGACCACACAAGAAGTAGCCAACCGCCTCGTAGAGCTTTGCAGGCAAGGACAAATTGAAGCCGCTCAGACTGAATTGTATGCTGAAGATTGCAGCAGCCTGGAGCCAGAAAATTCCCCTATGGGAAATGTTACCGGATTGCCTGCAATTATTGAAAAAAGCAAGCATTTCGAAACCATGATTGAGGAGATCCATAGCACCTCAATATCAGACCCGATTATTGGCGGTAATTGTTTTTCAATAAACTGGCTGATGGACGTAACCATGAAGGGAATGGGCCGCAGGGCAATGGATGAAATCTGCGTGTACAAGGTTAAAGATGGCAAAATTATTACTGAACAATTTTTCTATTAATCAACAATTTTTTATTCAACAATCTAAAAAACAAAAATTATGGACGGCAATGTAAACATCATCAACTGGTTCGAAGTATCTGTTAGTGATATCGCAAGGGCAAAGAAATTTTATGAAACAATTTTTTCCATCGAAATGCATCAAATGGAAATGATGGGAATGCAGATGGCATTCTTCCCGATGGAAAACGGTAATGGCAAAGTATCTGGCTCATTGGTGCAGGGGCAATACCATGTTCCATCACTGGATGGCGCCAAGCTTTATTTTAATGGCAACCCCGATCTCGAAGTTGCATTAAGCAAAGTAGAAGCCGCCGGTGGAAAAGTAACTATGCCTAAAACGAGTATCGGAGACAATATGGGTTACATGGCATGGTTCATTGATACTGAGGGCAATGCTGTTGCTATGCATTCAAACAACTAATATTTTTCAAAACATTAAAACCTAAACAATGGCATCCACCGCAGCTGGGCTGAAAGCCCAATTTGATTTGCATACACGACTTTATAATAACGTATTAGATGGTATTTCAGATGATGAAGCAGTAAGCAGAAAAGACGACCATGTGAACCATATGAAGTGGGTTGCAGGGCATCTGCTCAACACCCGGCTTGAAGGTATGAACCGCCTGACTGGCGGTGAGGCAGATTCAAGCTATGCTGAAAAGTTCGGGCGCAGTTCCGTACTCGATCCTACAGGGGCTTCGTATCCTCCAATCAGTGAAATGATAGCCAAATGGAATGAAGTATCTCCTTCAATCAGCGGTCGATTTAATCATTTACCCGAAGAATTGTTGGATTCACCAGCCCCTTCTCAATCTCCTATACCAGATGAAAGCTTTCGCGGATTGATTGCATTCCTTTTATCTCATGAAGCCTATCATGTAGGCCAGCTGGGCATCTTAAGGAAACTGGCTGGTAAAGATGCAATGTCTTATAGATAACCTCTTTCTAAACCGATAAAATAAAGGCGCGGCATTTTTGCCGCGCCTTTATTTTATTACAGGTATTTCAGTTTATTGAACAACTAAACTCCTTGTTGCAATAAGGCCATTGTTATCCTGAACTGATAGTACATAAGCTCCTTTAGCCATTCCATTCAGTGCAACAGTAATGTTCTGTTCGCCATTGGTGAGGAGATAATGTTGTGTTGTCAAGACCCTGCCATTTATATCAGTAATCTGAACAGTTACCGGCTCGCTTTTACTGGCATTAACCTTAACAGTAACTTTGTCAGTGGCAGGATTAGGGAACAATGATAGTACCTGCACATTGTCGTTAACAGAAGTTATTTCTTTAATTCCGAGGGTGCAGTAATTTACCCTGGAAAAATATACTTTAGGCCCGGCATTATTTCTGCCATCGCTCCAGGTAGAGTAAACCACACATTGCGTGCGTACAGAACGGTTATAATCTCCGAAAAACATACTGCTGTTGGTATCTGCCGCGCCTATATACTTATAATTTGTGGGTACCGAAGAAACCAGCTGAGGGGAATAAAATGTGTTACCATTATCTGTTGAATTGATCACATAATACCTGGCCGAATCAGCTGTATCTACTGCTGCAACAGATATGGCAACATTATTACCATAAGCAGCAACAGTTGGCATAATGGTAATTTTACCACCGAGCAATTTGTTAATAGTATCGGTTGCACTCCAGGTTACTCCTCCATCTGTAGAATGCGAATAATAGGAATTCACTGTTCCTCCAGGGAAATCACTCCATACGATGTGAACATTACTGCCTGTTCCCGATGGCCCGTTTATGGCCATATTTATGGCGGCATTTTCCCTGTTCTGTACTACAAAAGGAGGATTAGGGAACATGGTACCGGTATAAGCTACAACACTACTCGTTCCGAAACTGACACCACCATCGGCCGAGGCTACATGCCTTACACAGGAGTTATCAATATCAGCAAGGCTCATGTGCAGCACTCCGGCATTGTCAACCTCTACATTACCAAACTGAGTACCTCCAACATATGCAGACACCATATTGCCAAATGTATCAATACCCGGTATCAATACTTTTATGGCTTCTGCAGATGGTAAGGATACATCACCCGGGAAATCCACAAAACTGCAGTAGACGTTACCCTGATGCGGACCTCCGCTGTTATCCACCGCAAGCCATTCTCTGTCCGTTATACCATCTTTATAAATAAATGGATCCTGTGTCATAGCATTTAAAGCACCACGGCCAATAAAATGCTTTGAGGCTACACTCCAGGTATGGCCTTTGTTGGTTGAGTATGCCCAGTTCAGGGTAAAAAAGGCTGTATCAAATGATGGCTTTACGGTAAGGTATATCCACGCATAATAAACCTTCCCGTTTTTGTCCCAGGCAAAAGCAGGATCTCCGCCGCCAGCTGCAAACTGGCCGGGAAAATCGGCGCTCAGAATACCGGTACTGTTGAAGTTGCTCAGGCTCCATGATGCCCCGCCATTACTGGAGTAATATACCGGGAAGGTAAGCGCCCCACTTGAGTTTTGCTGCATAAAACTCAATAAAAGGTTATTGCTGTCGGTGGGATCATATATTACCGATATCTCCCCTTCTCCAATGGTATTTGGGTTGGCTGATACTCTTTGATCTGTAGCTGTTGTTTTGCCTGCCATTCTTTCCCTTACTTCGTCATTCCTTCCGGTAAGTTGCCCGGGCAAATTAAACCCCTTCTCCTCCAATACTTTCCTCAGCAACTCCTGCCGGCTCTCAGGTGTTTGCTTTACCTGCCCGATGGCATGGACTCCTGGCAAAAGAAAAACCCCCAGAATAAGGAATGTAAAATAGCTAGTAGAATTGCGCATGATTTATGTATTTACGATTATTTATGTTTTGTTGTATCGGGGATATGAAATCCTTTTTCTTTTAATGTTCTATGCAATAGTTCTTTCCTCTTTTCAGGGGGCTGTTTTATGTTCTTATGTTGTTCTGATTTTTTATGCTTTAAAGTGCTAACAGGTTTTACCTTACCGCTCTGAGCATAAAGTTGCAAAGAAATCAATAGCAGAACAAAAAGAATTAACGATTTGGTAATTTTCATTAATGTAAAGGTAAATAAATCGTTATGTCAAAATGTTAAAATATGTTTAATGGCCGTTATATCACTTCAATTCCAAATTACTTCAATGATGATGGCGTCTGTCATGTAATTCTACTTATCATCTCTCAGAAGGCACTAATTTTTTAGATTAATTATTTAATGTTCCAGGAATGTCTTTTCCTTCATCTTGAAAGATTTCTCAGAAATCTTCATCAAGGGAGTAAAATTTCTTTTCTTCAAGGCGTAATAAAGAAAGGGATTTACATTCCCGAAATAGTAAGACGGTACTTCACCCATGCTTTTTATAGTGAAGTTACCCATATTGAGTATATCTGCGCTTTGTACCAAAACATCCCTGCCCATGAGGTAATTTTCTACCTGTATATCTATAAAAGAGGTAGCCTTTGTGTTAAGGGATGATTGAGCGATAACAGCACCTGTATCCAGTGTTTCATCGATGAAATGACAGGATACACCGATTTTATCTTTAATGCCATAAAACATACACCAGAATGTAGATTCTATACCCCTGACCTCAGGCATAATAGCATGATGCAGATTAATAGTACCTCGCTTTGCCAGGCTAAAAGTACAGGGTTTCATAATTCCTGCCCCGCATTGCAGGATGATGTCGGGCTGCACTTCTGTCAGGAATTGCACACTCTTTGCATCGTTTACGGAATCTGCATAACCCTGCCTGAAATTCTTCCTATCAATAGGTGAAACATGTGCTGTGAGCCTGTTTTTTATCTCATTGAGGTCGTGCTCCCAATCAAATCGGCCATCATTATTCTTCAGTTCACTGTACTTTCTCCGGAGTTTATCCCACAAAGTCTTTTGTGGTTCCTGACGGCTCTTCAGGTTGAGAAATGAATAATTGTGATCAGGCCTGTTTTGCACCAGGTGGTTTATATTCAACAGATTGGTTACAGACGTATTTTCGGTAGTATAAAAGCAGATGTTCATTGGTGCAGCATTTTATAGAGTATCTCATTATTGTTGCCCATAAACGGATACAGGCCATATCTTGCAAAAGTAAAATCCCGCGTGCCTGCATCATCTGTTTTATAATCAACCAGGAATTGATTTGCAAATCCTTCTTTAAGTAAAGAGTCATTCAGCAATTCGGTATACGAACCATCCGGGAAACCTATTGTGGCAACTTCTTTCTGCGTTATATTTTCGAGGTATTTTTTTGATAAAAGAACTTCGCTCACTGCGTCTTCATTTGATAAAGAGCCCAGATTGTTGTGATAAAAACCATGGGAACCAATAGTGATATTTTTACTAAGGGAAGTTTTATAAATTTCTTCATCGGTCATCAGTTGCCAGTAGTCCTGCAGGCCTGCGGTTTTAGTAAAATCATAGATTGCGAGCAACTGAGATACCAGTTCTTCCTTCTCTGAATACCCGGCTGTTTTACTATCCTTTATATACTTTTTGAGCAGTATGCCGCTTTCCGGTTGTATGAAATCAGTTTTCCTGAAAATGAATTCATTACTATTAATGGTAATCCTGCAGCCTTCTTTTGCATGACTACTAACTATGTCCATAGCATCGGCCCACAATATTTTTTTTTCAAGCGAACCTACGCCTGTAATGAAATAAACCGCATGAACATTATACTTATCCAGAACTGGCAGTGCATAACGGTAATTATTGGCATAACCATCATCAAATGTGAGCAACACATTGGGTTTCTGATTTGAAAATCTGCGGTTTGCAAAATCTGAATACGTTAGAATATGGCAATGCTTTTTCAGATCTGTAATTTGTTTTTCAAAATTGGCCTGGCTGAAAAACCGTTGGTTGTACCTCGTATCCTGCTTTTTATCAATACCATGATACATGAGGATAAAAAACTGCTTATCCGATTGTTTGGAGAAGTAACCTTTATTGATCAGCTTATTGGAAACTACTTTGCGCAAAGTAATAAATTTCGATTGCAGGTTTCCTGGCTTCATTAACTGTAAACATTAAAGGTAGATGCGTAAAAATAAGATTTTTTGCGAAGCAGCAGGTAATTAATGAGGCAAAAAGGAGATTAGCTCATCGGGATATTTATTTTACCACTGAATTTTAATTGTAAATTCGCCTTTGATAATAATGAACATAATAAATTTTAAAGCCGGAGATAATCATTCATGTGCGGCATAGGAGGGATATATGGAGTCATGAAGCCAGAGGCCAGGCTGGCAGGTCTGAATATACTGGCCGACAAGCTTGCTCATCGTGGTCCTGATGGTCATGGCAGATTTGAAGATGATAATGTTGGTTTGATACATACCCGGCTCTCCATTATAGACCTCTCTGCAAATGGAAACCAACCACTGTATAATGAGGATAAAACGCTGGTGCTTATATGCAATGGCGAGATATACAACTATAAAAAAATAAGGGAGGAATTACTGCAGAAGGGGCACCATTTTCGCTCTGAATCTGATTCTGAAATTATACTTCATCTGTATGAAGAAAACAGGGAAGAACCAGTAAAATTGCTGGATAAGCTTACCGGGATGTTTGCATTTGCCATATGGGATATTAGTCGCAAACAATTATTCATTGCCCGCGACAGATTAGGGATAAAACCCTTGTACTATAGCTTTGAAAAGGGCACACTTATATTCTCATCTGAAGTAAAACCAATAGCTGCAACCGGCCTGGCAGACATGGAGCTGGATATGACTTCGCTTTTTGAATTTCTTACATTAAGTATCATACCCGGGCCAAATACAATATACACGGGAGTTAAATGTCTGCTGCCGGGTAATTGTATAACCCTGAAAAACGGACAAATGACTATTCAGGAGTATTGGGATATTCCTGAAAAACTCCGGCAATGGAGAGATGAAAATGAAGTGGTGGATGAAGTGGCAAAACTACTCGCTACCATTGTGAAAGAGCACCTGGTAGCTGATGTGCAGGTTGGAACATTTTTATCTGCGGGGGTTGATTCATCATTGATTACGGCCATAGCAGTAGGGCATCATCCGGGGATCCACAGCTTTACGGCTTCTTTTCCGGGAGAGCCGGAAGATGAAGGTGTTATAGCCGCCGATACCGCCTTGAAATTGAAAACTACTCATCATTCGTATGAAATGAAGAATGATTTCTTTAAAGATTTCAATCTTCAGCTTAAGGATATAGACCAGCCGTTTTCGCCCATCAGCGCGCTGTCTTTAGGCAGAATATCGAAATTGGCAAGGCAGGTTGTGAAAGTAGTACTGAGCGGAGATGGAGGTGATGAATTGTTTGGCGGATATGGCAGGTATGAACCTCCAAAGCGGCCTGATTTTTTGAATTATATTCCGAAAGGATTGCAGGGAAGTATGTTGGGTCTGATGGCCGGGCTGACCGGTAAAAAAAGCCTGGAAACGTTGCGGATCAGCCTGAATATATCTGAAGCAAAAGAGTTTTACCTGCGAAGTCTGCTTGTTTCACCAGAAAAAGTATTAGGATTATTTTCGGCAGAAGCTGCTGCAAGCATTGATCAGGACAGGTATATACATCATCTGGAAAAACTCTTTGCAAAAAGGAAGGATACTGACAGGCTGAACAGGACACTGTATGTGGATATGAAGACGTCGCTGGTAGATGAGATGCTCACCAAGTGCGACCGGATGACCATGATAAATGGTATAGAAGGCAGAGTGCCATTGCTTGATCACCGGCTGGTAGAGCTGGCATTCTCCATACCATCACGGTATAAGAGGAAGGACGGAACAGGTAAACTAATACTGCGCAAAATACTGGCAGATAAATTGGGAAATGAACTCGCCTACAGAGTAAAAACTGGTTTTAACTCACCATTGAAGCAATGGCTGAGCAACGATCAGGAAACTATTATTTTTGTAGATAAGAAAATAAAAGAAGTTGCAGCCTTACCCTGGATGAATGATAAGACAATAAGGACAGCATGGGAGCAGATACCTGAAAATTTTGAACCACCATTAGTGTATTCTTTAGTTTGCCTTAATCAGTTTTTTAACCATTGAAAGTATTAATACTAACAGGGAACTATCCCAATAAAAAAGCCCTGAATAATGGCATTTTCATTCATCAACAGGTGAAGGCACTACAGCAACTAGGTGTGGAGTGCATGGTGTTATTGCTGCATAACTGGTATCCCCCGCTTGGACTGCACAAGTATCATACCTACTGGAGGGATGGGTATAACCTGCATAAGACATTCTTTGAGGAGTATGAAGGAGTAAAAATTTACAATGTCCCCATGTTTGTAAAAATGCCGGGAAGACTATTTAATGAAAACTATTATGACCGGGCTGCCAGGTCGATTATAAAAAAAGTAAAAAATACACCGGCCCTGCAAAATGCAGACTGGCTCTATGCTCACTTTCTTACAGACAATGGCTACATAGCCGGCAAAATAAAGGATCAGCTCAATGTGAAGCTGGCAGCAATAGCCCGTGGCGATGATATACATGCCTGGCCGGAACATAATCCGGCGCTGAGGCCAAACCTGGCTTATGTATTTGAAAAAGCAGACCTTTTGCTTGCCAATAGCCGTAACCTGGGCATTGATACCAGGAAATGGATGCTTCCCGGAAATATCAGGGAGGTTACAACAGTTTATAATGGCATTGACTACACTACCTTCCGGCCACCGCAATCAAAGGAAGAAAAAGCAATAATAAAAGCAAAGTATAAGCTAACTGCCAGGTTGAAATATATGATTTGCGTGGCTACCCCGGTTGCTTTGAAGGGGTGGAACGAATTGCTTATGGCAATCAGGGAAACCGGGGCAAAATTTGAAGGGTGGCAATTGCTGATGGTTGCACCGCTTAGAACAAATAATGACGCAATAAATCTGCAGCAGGAAGCTGATAAACATGGCATTACGGAGAAGGTAAAATATATTGGTGCATTGTCGCCTGCCGATCTGGCGGAATTATTAAGGGCATGCGATGCGTTTATTCTGCCCAGTTATGATGAAGGCATGGCCAATTCGCTGCTCGAAGCCATGGCTACAGGCCTGGCTTGCATAGCCACCGAAGTTGGAGGACATAATGAAGTGATTGAAAATGAAGTGAACGGGTTGCTCATACCACCCAGGTCAGTAAATAGTATATCCGCTGCTATTGAAAAGATTACCTGCAATGATGAACTCAGTAATAACATGGGGCTAAAAGCAAGGGCACGGATGGTTGCATTCGGTAATTATCAGCTTAATGCAGGTAAGTTATTGGAATTGTTCAAAAAAACAGGCAGCTGATCTAATACTGCCGTTTTTGTATTATTCAGAAAATATAACCAGTTGCTTTTTATTCCTTCATAGCATTCCAATACCGAACTTAATCCAACTAGCAGAGAGTAAAAATAAATGGTGTGCAATACCTTATTTGTTACTCTTTTAAGATGAAGAAGCATCATCTGGCAACTCATTAATTTTATGTATTTTTGTTCTTTCTATTATGGATACAGAGAAAGGGTATTACCTGGTACATCTTACCTCCGGCGGCGAATATAAAACACCATTAGTTGCAAGTCAATTATTCGATCAGGCTGAATTTCAGGGGGCAACGAAGAACGGTTTTGCACCTGGAAAAACAGAGGCGTGGGTTATCGGGTCAATGAGGGAATATTTTGACAAAAACGTAAAACGTAAAATAAACGCGCTCAAAAAAAGATGCCCTCACATTGCCATATATATGATGAATGGTATTGGCAGGTTAAGAAATTTTCCTGTTTGGCCATTACTTTTTCTTCACAGGTTGCAGCTTGGTAAAAAAGTTCCCGTTATTTATCATTGCCGGGGAGAATCTGTAGCAAAATGGGCCTTGCGTTTAAAAGCTGCTTTCCCTGATGATAAAGTTGTATTAGATGTAAGGGGCTATTGGCCGGCCGAGTTATTATACGCCAGGGGAATCGATGATCCTGCTTTAGCTAAAGGTAGGGATTTTGTGGACTTTAATAATGCTTATAAGTACCTTAAGGAAATTATACACGAAGTTGATGGTGTAACCACTGTCAGTGCAGCTTTAAAAGAGTTACTGATTAAAGAAATGGCTGCCCCGGAGCAAACCTCTGTAGTGCCATGTTGTATCAGCCAGATTTCAAACGATGAGAAACGTCTGGAAATAAGGCGGGAATGGGGAATAGCAGATGATGAGATAGCAGTTGTATATTCCGGATCTACTGCTGCCTACCAGCACCTGGAGGATTTGACAATTCCGTTTTTGAAGAAACTGGCAGAGACAAACAATAAAATCCGCCTGATTTTTTTATCCTCAGAAGCCGGGAAGATAAAAAAAATGCTTGCAGAAGCAGGCATTGAAATAAGCCGGGTAATTGTTAGAAGCTACCCTCAGAATGAGGTTGCAATGGCGCTTACAGCATGTGATGCAGGTATTTTAATCAGGAAGCCAACACTGGTAAATCAGGTAGCCAATCCGGTAAAGATTGCAGAATATCTTGCCGCCGGGCTGCCTGTAATTATTGAAAAAGGAGTAGGTGGTATTTCTGAAACTTTATTTGAGCAATCACTTTTCAAAGGAATTGAGATAACCGGAGCTTCCGGCAATATCGGGAATATTGTTTCTGATGTGAATGAATGGTTGAATAACGGACTTACAAATAAGCGTACGCTTGTGAGAGATTATGCCAGGAGTGTATATTTATGGAGTGCTGCTATACATGTAAGCAGGGAAATGTATAAAGAAGTTTTAAAGAAGAAATGAATCAGTTAAGCAATTGTACTACAAAATCAACCATCAGCGATGTGCGGCATCCTAACCATAGTTAATGCAAAAGTAAATTCTGCTTCAGAACAGCTCATCAGGGGTTGTTCTGTTATCAGGCATCGCGGCCCGGACGATGAGGGTTTTCTTACTTGGAGTGAGGGCAGACCACCTGAAATATGGGCAGGGGAAGATACTGCAGCGTCTACTTTAAAATACTGGAATTATAATCCACTAAAGGCCGGCACCGCTTTTAAGGTAGGGTTCGGTCACAGAAGGCTATCCATAATCGACCTTTCTGCAAAAGGTCATCAACCGATGCAGCACGAAAAGGCCGGCCTTGCGATCACATTCAATGGTGAGGTGTATAACTACCTTGACATAAAATCGGAACTTGAGCAATATGGTCATCATTTCCTCAGCACAACAGATACAGAAGTAATATTGCATGCATGGGAGCAATGGGGAGTAAAATGCCTTGATAAATTCAATGGCATGTTTTCTTTTGTGATCCTGGATTACAAAACAAATAAGTTATTTGCAGTGCGTGACCGCTTTGGTGTAAAACCTTTGTATTATCACAAAGGGAATAGCTCATTGTATATTGTTTCTGAAATTAAACAAATAAGAACTTCACCGGATTATAAGTTCCTTCTGAATGACCGTCTGGCGCGCCAATTCCTTGCAACAGGTGCAATTGATCATACAGAGAACACTTTTGATGCTGAAATAAAACAACTTCCTGGGGGGCATTATTTATGTCTTGATCTGTCGCGGGAGTCATTAGAATTTGAAATACATAAATGGTACTCCCTAAAGCCACAAGAATGGGCTGGTGGTTTTGATGAGGCGAGTGAAAAATTCAGGAGCCTGCTTACAGATGCAGTAAGGCTGCGCCTTATATCGGATGTTACCGTAGGCTCCTGCCTGTCGGGCGGGCTCGATTCATCCAGTTTAGTGTGCATTGCCGCAGAATTATTGAAAAAGAAGGGAGATTTTGCCGGCCAGGAAACGGTAACTGCCTGCTATGATAATGTAAATTATGATGAATGGAAATTTGCGCTGGAAGTAATTAATAAAACCTCGGCCCATCCACATCGTGTATTCCCTTCTTTCAGCCAGTTGCAAAAAGAAATAGATGACTTTCTGTGGCACCAGGATGAGCCAACAGGTAGCACCTCTCAATTCAGTCAGTGGGCTGTTTTTAAAAAAACCCATGAGGTGGGACTGAAAGTGATGATTGATGGTCAGGGGGCCGATGAATACCTGGCTGGTTATGGAGGTAATGATCTTTCCCTTTATACGGGATTATTGGGCCAGGGGCACTTGTATTCACTATTTGATGAGGCGTTAAATTATAAAAAAGAAAAAGGAAACTGGCCGGTTGGGTTTTTAATCGGGGCCATGCAACTGACTTTTGGTTCCGGGTTTACAAAAATGCTGCCTGAAAAATTGAAATTGAAACCCAGGTATATACCGGCCTGGCTGAAAATTGCACCAGATGTTCAGCCGGATGTGGATCTGGCAGACAGTCTGCGGGCCAATTTGATAAGGCAGATTTATGGCGAACCTCTGCCATCATTGTTGCGGTATGAAGACCGCAATTCAATGGCATGGAGCGTGGAGTCGAGGACGCCATTTATGGATTACCGCCTAATAGAGTTTACACTGGGTTTACCTGAACGGTTTATTTATAAAAGAGGAGTAAGGAAAACAATTTTGCGGCAGGCAATGCATAATGTAATACCTGAAGCAATAGAAAACAGGAAGGATAAAATGGGCTTTGTGACACCAGAAGAACTATGGCTGAAGGGAGAAGGGAAGGAGTGGTTTCTGAAAGGCGT
Source organism: uncultured Bacteroidota bacterium (assembly GCA_903904855.1). GTDB lineage: Bacteria > Bacteroidota > Bacteroidia > Chitinophagales > Chitinophagaceae > Nemorincola. Next base: position 137,325 of record CAIVEH010000121.1, read on the forward strand.
TGAAGATGCGATAAACTTATGCCCTGAATTATTTAATGCTGCAGAATTAAGACAGTTTTGTTCAGATATGATTAGTGGTAAAATACAGTTTGATTTTTCAATATGGCGCATACTTGCATTTGGTAAATGGTATGCCTCAATGACGGCCAATGCTTAACACAGACAGTATAGCTTTTTTGTGCCACCCTTACCATCGGGGAGGGGTAACCAGGTGGATGGCTGATGCAGCCATAGCCTTATCCGAACAGGGACAGAAAGTCTATTTCATCACTATATCTCCGGTAAAAGAGTTTTTTTCTGCTAAGGGAAGGGAAACCTTACTGCAGTTATTAGGCAAATCTGCAAATACGGTAAAGATTATCAGTGAACCTGCAGGTAATGAATTTGAATTCGGTACTCCTGAGTACCGGGCCTGGATTTATAAAAAACTGATTGTCCGGCTACCACAAGGCACACCTGTAATTTTATCTGATGACCATGCCGTTTGGGAAGCGGCTACCTGCCTGCACAGCAACTACCCTGTGGTAGGAGTACTCCATGCCGACGAAAACCATTATTATGATCTTGCTGAAAAATACCACAGCAAGGTTGATTTGTTTGCATGTGTTTCGGAGCGGGTTAAGCACATTGCCATAAAAAGAATACCAGAGTATGACCCTGCAAAAATTGTTACCATACCCTGCGGTATTCATCTGCCGGCAGTAATGGCTGCAGAAAAGACAAATGATACTCTGAAACTGGTATTTGTAGGCCGGATCAGTGAATACCAGAAGAGAGCCGGCGACCTGATTAAAATAGCAGTATTACTTGAAGAAAAAGCAGTAAAGTTTAGCCTGCATATAATAGGAGATGGCAACCTGAAACCGTCTTTGGAGAAGCAGGTAGAGGAAAAGGGGTTGCAGGCTCATGTGAAATTTCCAGGATGGTTGTCTCAGCAGGAAGTTGCAAACTATTTATCCGGCTCAGACATTTTGTTGCTTACATCCGATTTTGAAGGTACGCCAATTGCTATGATGGAGGCCCTGGCTGCCGGCTGCGGCATGGTGGGTACAAGGGTCAGCGGCATTGAAGATTACGAAAACCATTCTCTTGCCAAAGATTGCCTGGGTGTTTACCAGACAGGTGATATAGAAGGGGCAATAACCAGGATCAAAATAATAGCAGCTATTCCACACAAAATCAGACAGGAATCGGCCCGGAGAATGGCAGAAACAGAATTCAGCATGGATGTTTGCCTGAAAAGATACCTGGCTGCTATGCACAATCTAATTTGGCATCCTGCCAGGATGCCTGCCATATCATTATCATCAAAACAACTGCTTTATTCAAAAATAATTGCAGCAGCAAGATACATGAAGATCAGATTTTCAATGCGTTGAAGACAATATAGATAATAATAAAACCTTTCCGCGTTTAGCGCAAAGGTTTTATTATTCAAATAAATAAGTAATTGCTAAATTTTCCAGTCGTCGACACTATCTCCTTCGCTCACTGATATTGCGGATACGGCAGGGGCTTCAGAAACGCTATCCATCTCTGCTACATCACTTGTTTCAGCCACCGACACTACAACACCCTCTTCATTCTCCTGATCGTGATTGAATGCATCAAAATCAAAATCGGGCATGAGGTCTGTTTTTACATATTGAATGGTTTCAGTAAGGCCTGCCAGGAATTTATTGAAATCTTCTTTGTAAAGGAACATCTTATGACGGTCATAACCATTGTCATCAAAGCGTTTTTTGCTTTCAGTGATAGTTATAAAATAATCATTCCCCCTTGTAGAGCGGACATCAAAAAAATAGGTTCTTCTTTTCCCTGCTTTAATCCTCTTGCTGAAGATGCTCTCATTACGGTTGTCGCCACGGTTATCACCACCACGATTATCACCAAAACTTTTATTTTCGTACGCCACAATTCTAATATTTAGTTATCAATTCTACACAAATTTAATTAAAGAAGTGAAGTATCCAAATATTTGGAATTAAATGTGCATAGCACTATTTATCTTAGTTGAATTAATAACTATGTGCAGAAAACAAAAGAGCAATAGTAAACCAACCTGAATTAGAAAATTCAGCTTTGGGTTTATACTAACCAGCATACAAATATGCGATTTCGCAAACTTCAGAAATGACAGTATTTTTTTATTTAATTTTACTATAAGAAACAGGTAATATCATGAGAAAAGTTCTTCTTAGTTTAATATTTGCTGTGTTATTTTCCACAGTTTTCATTAGCCTTCATGCACAAAGCATTCTTACACTGGCGGGTAACGGTTCTATAGGATATTCGGGTGATGGTGGTGCGGCCATTCTTGCCAAATTTTATAATCCTGCAGGTGTAGCTATTGATGCATCTGGGAATGTATATGTTGCAGATCAGTTTAATAATGTGGTGAGGAAGATCACTCCGCTGGGTATTATATCAACTTATGCTGGTAATGATACTGCTGCTGATTTAGGCGACGGAGGCCCTGCGACGCTGGCATCTTTAAGTATACCATCTGGTGTGGCAGTAGATGCTGCCGGTAATTTATTTATAGCAGATCAGAACAATAATCTGATCCGTAAAGTTGATCCTTTCGGCATCATCAGTTCTGTAGCTGGTACAGGTGCTCCAGGTTTTACCGGAGATGGCAGTGTAGCTACTTCTGCAGCTATCAATGCCCCTACAGCAGTGGCAGTTGATGCTTCCGGTAATCTTTATTTCACAGATAATGGAAACAACCGTATCAGGATGGTGAATGATACTGGGACTATTACCACTATTGCCGGAAATGGAATTGTTGGTTCGGGTGGAGATGGCGGAGCGGCAACGACTGCGCAATTTTCAGGCCTGAGAGGAATAGCAGTAGATAATGCAGGCAACATTTTCGTAACTGATGCTGCTAATAACAAGGTGCGCAAAATCAATGCTGCAGGTATTATCAGCACTTTTGCCGGTAGCGGCACATCAGGTTATAGTGGCGATGGCGGCCAGGCTACAGCTGCCGGATTATATCAGCCTTATGGGGTTGCTGCCGATAATATGGGAAATGTATTGATTGCTGATTTTGAAAACAACCGTATCAGAAAAGTATCTGCTTCAGGCATCATCAGTACGATAGCCGGAAATGGTACCCCTGGCTTCAGCGGAGACGGCGGACCTGCCGGGCTGGCTGGGCTGAATAAACCAGCTGCAGTGGCCACAGATGCCTCTGGCAGGATTTTTATTGCCGACGAATATAATAATCGCATTCGCTGGATAACTACCACAGAGGGATTAAATGCATTGCCTGCCTTGCAGGGTTTGACAATCTTCCCAAATCCATCAAAGGGAGGCTTTAATATTTATGTCTCGTCACTTATAAATGAGCGTGCAGCAATTGATGTATTCGACATAACAGGACAGATAAGGATGAAATATACTGTTGAGACAAATCATCTTAAAACTGTAGAAACAGGGTTGCCTTCAGGGATTTACTTCCTGATGGTAGTTACAACTCAAAGCAAGGAGGTGGTGAAAATTGTTGTGCAGTAAAATTAAGTGAGCGGTCACGATACTACAAAATGATAACCCTGCCCTTTCAGAGTCACAATCTCAATGCCCTCCGCCTTGGCAAAATAGCTACGTAATTTTCTGATATAAACGTCGAGGTTGCGCGAGTTGAAGAAAGAATCATCGCCCCATACAGCCTGCAAAAGCTCCCGGCGGTCGACAGCGGTATTGATGTGGGTGCAAAGCATCGCCAATATCTGAGATTCCCGGTTGGAGAGCTTTATAACAGATTCAGGGGAATGCAATTCAAATCGGCCAGGATAAAATCTATATTGTTTCAGTATTACTTCATCTGGCAGAGACTGGGCTGGCGTGGTATCCCTGCCCATTATTTTCAGCTGGTTTTCTATCCGCACTATCAGTTCTTCCATGCTGAATGGTTTTTTGAGATAGTCGGTCCCGCCTGATGAAAAACCTTTTACTATGTCATTAGGTTGTGTCTTTGACGTGAGGAAGATTATAGGCAACTGAGGGTTATGGTTACGGATATGACTAGCAAGGCTGAATCCATCTATATCGGGCAGCATAACATCCAGAAGACAGATGTCGGGTACGAAATTGTTGACGTGTTCAATGATCCTTGACCCGTCTTTTTTATGCAGTACCTCATAGCCTTTCAGCTCCAGCGTATCCTGAACTATCCGTGCCAGGTAAGGCTCATCTTCTATGTATAGGATTTTTCGTTTCATATCTCACCCCTGAACCCCTGAAGGGGGAACCTCCTATTTAGCTGTTTATTTTAAGTTGAACTGTTGTTACAAATTGAACTTTCTGGTTTTAAAAAATACTTAGATAATACCATCATTTGAATAAACCTACGACTAATGACTTACGACTCAAAAGGTAAGCGTAAACATACACCCGCCAGTTGCCAGGTTATTCATTTGTATATTCCCTTTGTGCTGACGCATTACCTGAGCTGCATAACTCAGACCAAGACCATGTCCCTTTATATTGTGTCGGTCACCTGTTGGTACTCTGAAGAATTTTTCAAACACTTTTTCCTTGTATTCATCTGGTATTCCGGGACCGTTGTCTTTCAGTTCCAGTCGAACTGCACCATTGTTCTCTGCAAGTGTAATTTCTATATTTACCCGGTCGCCGCCATATTTCAGACTGTTATCCACGAGGTTGACCAATACACCCTGCATATGCAACTTATCCATTGGTATCGTGAAATTGCTGCCATTGGTTTGCAATGAAATTTTAGCTCCAAACTGCTTAATACGCAGTTGCATTGACTGAATCACTTCCTGCACCAGTTTGTTCAGGTCATACGTTTCCTGTTGCAGGTATATATTGCCTGATTCAAGAAGAGAAGTATTCAATACCCGTGTTGCAAGCAATTCAAGTCTGTCCATCTCAGCAGTGGCCATTCCCAGGTATTCCCTGCCGCGCTTTGGGTCTTCTATTATATTGAAGTTGTTCAGCGCCTCCAAAGCAACTTTTACAGTGGCAATTGGCGTTTTCAATTCATGCGACATGTTGCTGATAAAATCATCTTTCATGTTGCCCAGTTTTATCTGAGCTTTAAGGCTTCTGAATGTAAAATAAAATGCTGCGGCTGTAAGAGTAAGCAGGATAATTACAAATAAAATCTGCGGCAGCAATCTCCAGAACAGGTACCACCAGTAGTTATTGATAACCACGCCATTTGCATTGGTAAAGAAATTGCTGGCTATAAATATAGATGCAGCGCTTTTTTTGTCGCTGTCGCTGCTGTTTATCCACCGGGCATTGAAGTTCCATCCGTTATGCCTCATAGCAGTGGTGAACATTTCATTGAAAACAATAGTATCTATGCCAAAGAGTTTTTTCTCTTCAGTGCCAGACAGAGGCCGTCCTACTTTTCTGAGTATCTGTTGCAGGCCCTGGTTGGATAATTGGGTACTTGAGCCGGCAGTTTCATTTAATGCATCATTATTTCCTGCTACCGCCAATTGGGTGCTGGGGAGACTAACATCATTGTATTTCAGCAGCAATGAATCGCTGATTCTGTGCTGTACTGTGCCGAACATTTCTGTCAATCCGTTCTTCAGTTGGGCTTGCTGTTCGTTATATTGGCTGTAAAGCCATTGAGCTGTAAACAAAACAAGTACAACCTGGCTGAAAAGCATCAGCGCCTTCAGCATCTTTAAGTCGGTTTTTTTTATTCTGGCCATATAGTGTATTACAAATGTAAAGCATAGATTATTACCTTTTAACCTGGTTTAACCTTATTTAACAATACTATATTGTAAGACTTAATTCAGGATACAAAGCAGGTACCTCGTAACAGGATATAAAGCAAGTACATTTTACTGAAATGATATTTCAGTAGGGTCTATTAAGGTAATAGGTATAGGCGTTTAGATCGCAATAATGTAGCTTTGCCTTATGGAGAGGCGAATTACCTTTGCAGGTGTGAATTCAATTATGTTCCACCAACGGTTTAAAACAGACGACGACTGCCTGGAATATTTATCCGGCGTTA
>CAIVEH010000122.1 GCA_903904855.1 uncultured Bacteroidota bacterium
CATTTAATGAACAGAGGCAAAAACAATTTTTTGCGGTTAGTGATTCAATAATTATTTCTAAAGAAATATTCTACAATAGTTCTATTGATAGCGTTTATCGGTATTATGCTTTTAGGAAGATTTATGAAGACTTGAATAAAGTGGTTTTTGAGGAACAATATTCATCAAGTGATAATGATAAAAGGATTACATACTTTTTTGGAAATTCCATTGTGGTTTATGAAGATTCATCCTATGCCGGTGTACAAAAATTATATGCGCCGTAACTTATTTCCTCCCTTTTATGTAGCTCACTTTTTTATACCTTCACTTCACATCCTTTATAAAATGAAAATCGCACTGATAGGTTATGGTAAAATGGGCAAGACCATTGAGCAGGTAGCTATAAAAAGAGGCCATGAAATTGTGCTGAAAATATCTTCCGCAAACAAACAGTATACGGATGCCGCACACCTGAAACTTGCTGATGCAGCCATAGAGTTCACTCGCCCTGAATCGGCCCGGGAAAATGTGTTGAAATGCCTGGAAGCTGGTATCAATGTAGTTTGTGGTACCACAGGCTGGAATGAAACAGTGGAGGATGCCTGTCAATTTGCTATTAACCATAATGCAGCTTTTCTTCACGCTTCCAATTTCAGTGTTGGCGTCAACATTTTCTTTGAGGTAAATAAGCTGCTGGCATCGCTTATGAACAGCCAGCCCGAGTATTCTGTAGCCATAGAAGAAACACACCATACCCAGAAAAAAGACGCACCCAGCGGCACGGCCATTACGTTGGCAGATCAGATATTATCTAACATTAGCCGCCTTAAAAGCTGGGGATTGAATAATGCTGATAATAGCGAGATCCTCCCCATTACAGCCCACCGAATAGAAAATGTTCCCGGTACACACAAAATTTCTTACACTTCAGCTATAGATACCATAGATATCATCCACACAGCACACAACCGTGATGGTTTTGCACTTGGTGCCGTATTGGCAGCTGAGTATATAGCTGGAAAGAAAGGTATTTTTACTATGAAGGATGTATTGGGAATAAAATAATTGCAGAATCTGGTTACAGTTGATAAACAATCTAATTTATGAGAAATCTGAGTCTTTTCGCAATTCTGCCAGTTATCTTGTTCACTGCATCCTGCGGGCTGAAAGAACAGGTAAAAATCAATATGACTCAGGTTGCTCAGATTGAGGATAGCGTACTCAAAGGGCAGATAATTCCTAAAACAGTTTCTGTTCACATTCTGCAGGATGAAGATTATTCAAAGGCAAACCTGATTATTGTAAATTCAGGCCTTTATAACAGTAAAGACAACGACAAAATGCAACAGGCAGCTATCAGGACCGGCCTTATGCTCGTCCGTGTTCTTGGGCCGGATATGACTCTTTCCAAAGCAACATTCGTCATATCATTGAACGACCCCAATAACAATAAAGTCCCCACTGATGGCATCAGTTTCGACATGAAAATAGACAGCCTGAAGAAGGCTATTTATCCGGCTAAAGGATAGTCTGTTTTAAGCAAATTCCATAATCAAATTTCCATCAAGATTTATCTTTGAATGTAATTTTTTTGCGAAATCAAAAGTAAGTGGCCTCTTTTTGTTTAAAATCTCACTTAATGTTGAATTACCCACTCCAAGATACGAAGCCAATCGTTGTTTCGTAAGATTGTTCTCTTTCATATAAGCTTCCAGAATAGTGGTCAGATCATGTTTTACTGGCATAGGGAAATGGATTTTTTCATACTCACTCACTCTTTTAGATATATTTTCTAAAATATCCTCCTCCTCCACTGTAAGATTATCAAATCCTTTTGCAAGATAAGCTTCAATTTCAGCCATTGCCAGGTGGTAATCTTTGCGTGTTTTAATTAGTTTCATAAAATGGCTTTTAGATGTTACTGATTATCCCTTTTTTACAAATTTGTTCGTAATGTTTATGTGTCCCTATAAACCTTATATAAAGTGTTCTTTTTCGGAAATGTATCATAGCAACCAGTCTGTAATTATTACCGGAAATATCAAATACATATCTGTCATTTCCAATAAAATCAGTTGAATTAAATGTCATCTTTACATCACTGAAATTTTGCCAATCTGCACTCTCAACTTGTTTATACCACCTGTTTAATGGATCTGATGCCAAAGGATATTCTTTAGCAAATTCGTTTATTATTCTTTGAGAAATAACAACCATTGACCCTTATTTTTCACAAAAATAGAATATTTTCTGAAAACCAGAAAACAATAGTTATATTATGATCAGGTTTACTTGCACAATAAAATTACCTCCATATTTGATTAAGAATTGATACATTTATATCACAAAACTCTAATGAATGAAATTAATTCTTGTAATGGCTATCTGCTTTGTCTCAATTATCGCTCAGGCACAGAATTATTCAGAATTGATAGGTAAAATCTACACAGATTGAACTGAACTTATTCAATTAAAAAATTGTTTCCAATTTGATGCCAGAGTTGATCTTGAACGCTATATATGCAAACGGTATTTTGATACAATTACAAATAAAATTATAGTTTTTGTTGAAAAAAGAAATCAGTAAGGATACGTTTACTACATACAAAATATTATACCTTATAGCATTTGACAATAAAGATGGTTATCTGATTTATATTGGATCAAATGAAATCAATGAATGGAAACAACAAGATACTTTCCTTATTGATGTTGAATGTTGTTACCATATTAGAAAAAGTTCAGACTGGCCTGAATTTTCAAAAAAAATACGATACGCATGGACTTTTGATAAGACTACACTTAAAATTATAAAATTGAATCCCAAAAAAATTTCTCGGATATGGGAAGGATTCTATTAAATACTGATGTTCCTGATAAACCTCATATACATTAAGCACCAGAGCATACGATTTAGTTCCTCTTGAGAAAGGATTCCCAATAATGAAAGCGAACAATAAAAACCCAGTGCCAAATTTCTATCCTTACCCTTAAAATACTGAACCAAAAGCCCAATGAGTGGTTCCCTTTAGGGACAGGGTTTTCAGGTGCTTTACGGCTTTGGCCTCAAAGCCACAGGCTTCAGATACTCATCAAAGTAATCTGAAATCTTCTGCATCAGGTGTACCCTGTCTTTGCCCCTTACATTGTGCTCATAACCCGGGTACATAAAGTAATCTACCTGCACACCCTCATCCACACATTTCTTCACAAAGTCAACACTATGCTGCCAAACAACAGTAGCATCCTGTGTACCGTGTATCAGCAACAACTTACCCTGCAGGTTCTTTACTTTATTCAGCAGGTTGGCATTTTCATATCCATCTGGGTTCTCCTGTGGGCGGTCCATATAGCGTTCGGTATACATTACCTCATACATCTTCCAGTCCATTACCGGGCCACCTGCTACCGCACATGCGAACACTCCGGGGTGCTTCAGCATCAGCGAGGTAGTCATAAATCCACCATAACTCCAGCCATGCACACCCATTCTTTTTGCATCTACAAAAGGTAATGATTTCAGATACTCCACACCTTTCAACTGGTCTTCCATTTCTACATCGCCCAGCTTTCGGAAGGTAGCCTGCTCAAAATCCTGCCCCCGGTTAGAGCTTCCTCTGCCGTCCATTGTAAATACTACGTAGCCATGCTGCGCCATATACTCATACCACAGGCCGCCACTCTCAGGGAAGGAGTTATGAATCAGTTGCACGCCTGGCCCATTGTACAGATAAACAATAACCGGGTACTTATAGCGCGGATCAAAATTGGCAGGCAAAATCAGCTTACCAAACAAAGTCGTTTTCCCATCAGCTGCCTTGATGTTTACATTCTTTATCTGCGGGCGGTCATAACCAGCAAGCGGGTCGTCCGACTTAACCAATATCATGGGGCTAAAAGAAGAATTGCCAATAGCTCTGATACAGGAAGTTTTCGGGTTTGAGGGGCCATTATAAACATCCAGTACAAACCTGCCATCCTGGCTGCATAAAGCATTATGCATACCCGGATCCTGGTCTATCCTCTCTATCTCTCCATTATCTACACTTACCGAATAGATATGCTTCTCAGTTGGCGTTTCCTTCGATGCAGTGATAACCAGTTTATGGTTGGCACTATCAATACCAGGTATTTCATTTACCAGCCACTGCCCGCTGGTTACCTTGCGCAGCATTGTCCCATTGGTATTGTAAAGATAGAGGTGGTCAAATCCTTCCCGTTCACTCCACCAGATGAATTCATCATGCTGCCAGGGCAGAAATGTCAGTGAATGCATTGGATGAACATATTTCGGATTGGTTTCTTCAAATAGTGTTTTTATTTTTTCACCGGTTGCCGCATCATACTTATTCAGCCAAAGGTGGTTCTGGTCACGGTTCAGAATGGCTATGTAAATGCTTTTCTCATCTGGGCCCCAGGTTACCGATGTCAGGTAATGGTCCTTCTCTTTGTCGTCTGTTTTCAGGCAAACAGTCTTCCCAGATGATGGGTCATAAACACACAAGGTTACCTCATGAGAAGTGCCGCCTGCCATAGGGTATTTTACATTTTCCACAGTCGCAGGTGTTACAGCCCAATTGATAACCGGGTAATCTTTCACCATCGACTGATCCATGCGGTAATAAGCCAGATAGTTTCCTTTTGGCGAGAAGAAAATACCCGCGTCTATCCCGAACTCATCCCGGTGCACTGATTGGCCACATACCACATCTTTATTGGTTTCTTTCGATACCTGCACATTGCCCAGTTCCTTATCCCACATCCAAAGGTTATTCTCAACCGTATAGGCTATCCTTTTGCTTTTATCTATGGTAGTGCGCTCCGCCCCATCCGGTATGGTGGTCAGTTTTGATGTACTCCAGATGGCATTTACACCTGGCAAAGTAGCCACCATTACATCCTTACCATTCATATACCAGGCATTATTTTTATCCAGCCATTTAATGGCCGGGGTAATTAATTTGCCACCCTTTTTGCCATTTTGAGCTATTGCAGGCACAATACTCTTCCTGCCGCCATTTGCGCACTCTGTTACCACCCAAACGTCTTCATTATTCTTGTTGTCAGTTTGCCAAAAATTATCAGTTCCTGGCTGCCACGAAGCATTCTTAACACCTTTTGTAGCCAGGGTTCCAGACAAACCATTGGTAGCCTCAGCCATTGTAAATTGCTTTTTTTGACCTGATAGCTCCCATGAAAAGAGCATTACTACTGCCAGAAACAGGCTAATTTTACTGTAGTTCTTCATAACTAATTGGTACTTTTTAATTCAAATAATACTATTTCATTAAACAGAATCGTTCCGAATCGCTCCGGCAAACAATCTTAACTTCTTTAACTAAAAAAATACCCCGGAGATTCCGGGGTATTAATAATATTATCTTATATGGCGTAAATATTATAATTGATCATAAATAGCTGCATCCACATTCCTGTATACACCATAATACTGGTATGTCTTGTGGTGATATCCTTTCTTCAGATAAACGTCTGTATCAATATCATCTGCAATAGTTATCCAGGAATGGCGCTTACTCAGCAACCAGCGGTAAACACAAACAGTATTAGCGCCACGACGAGTCAATGCATAAAATTGCAGGTGTTTGCCGGTATAACCGTTTTTCAGCATCTGGTCATCAGTAAATTCATCTTCAGCTACACTGATATGAGCGCGGCTTACCGGATTGTTCCATCCATTTACAGCAACACGGCCTGGACCCGGTGTACGGTATGCCCAGAATATATATGTTTTATCTGTCCACCCCCAGTTGATTAACTGTCCGTCCTGGAACTCTCCGTCCACAACAGTACAATATTGCTGATCTTCAGGAATAAACCAGCGAAAAACCCGCACCAGATCATCCTGCGCGAAGCTCTTATTTCCAAATAATAACGCTGCTAATACTGTTGTAAATACAATGATGGTTCTTTTCATGTTTAGTCTCATTTTCAAAATTGCACCCAAAATACATAAAAATTTCGTTGCCTTGCAAATTATTAACCCAATATTTTTTTCTTTTACAGCAAAAATACTGGTATATCATGGCTGAAACCATTGTTCAGCGCGGCTTTCAACCATTTATACTCATTTTCAAGCCAGAGCATAATACCGGAAGGTTTTATGCTGAAACCCACTGTGGGCAAAAAAAACGGCATTTTCATTTCCCGGAATAGTTGCCCACCCCTTATAATTTACCCACCTGTAAACGACTACTGTTTTACTGCCTGGCGATGGTTGAACCTAATACTATACAAGCAAGTAATAATAACGGAATTATTTACCTCATAACGGATAAATTTCAGTTATCAAAGTTATAAAATTATAAAAATATTTTCAAATACATTACATCATCCCTTTATTCTTGCTCAAATCCCCCCTTTCCCGTAACTTCGCAACCTTTTTGACAACCTGGCAGTTTTATAAATTCTGCACAGGTTTTGATAGATAAAGACAACTTACAGTAATCAGCATATTGCAACTGGCGATTTGCTTATTTTTAATTTTTAATATTCAATTTTCAAAATGATAGGTTTTCTTTCTAAAATATTCGGTGGCAGTAAGTCAGACAAAGATGTAAAAAAAATACAGCCACTAGTAACGGATATCAATCGCTTTTACCAGCAATACCAGTCTCTGTCGAACGACCAGCTCAGGAATAAGACTTTCGAGTTCCGCGCTAAGATTCAGGCCCATCTGTCTGATATTGATAAGCAGATAGCTGATAAAAAAGCAGAAGCTGATTCTGAAAATGCGGAAGATATACAGGCTCGAGAGGGTATCTATAATGATGTAGACAAACTGGTAAAGAAACGCGATGAGCAAATAGAAGAGGTACTTCGTGAAATACTTCCCGAAGCCTTTGCTGTGGTAAAGGAAACAGCCCACCGCTTTAAAGACAATCTCGAAATTATTGCCACAGCTACCGACCTAGATAGGGAGCTGGCTGCCACAAAGGCGCATATCCGTATAGAAGGCGACAAATCGATTTTCAACAACACCTGGGATGCTGCGGGAATTAAGGTTACCTGGAACATGGTACATTATGATGTTCAGCTCATAGGTGGTATTGTGTTGCACGAGGGAAAAATTTCGGAGATGGCTACCGGAGAAGGTAAAACACTGGTGTCTACCCTGCCGGCTTACCTCAACGCCCTAGCTGGTGAAGGTGTGCATATAGTTACGGTAAATGACTACCTGGCACGCCGCGACCAGGAATGGAACGGCCCCCTGTTTGAATGGCTGGGATTAACTACCGATTGTATTGATAAACACGAACCCAACTCAGCCGAGCGCCGTAATGCCTATATGGCCGACATCACTTACGGTACAAACAATGAATTCGGTTTCGATTACCTGCGCGATAATATGGTGCATCACCCCGAAGAAATGGTGCAGCGCAAGCACCACTTCGCTATGGTGGATGAGGTTGATAGCGTATTGATCGATGATGCACGTACTCCATTGATCATTTCAGGGCCTATTCCCAAGGGAGATGAACAGCAGTTCCATATATTAAAGCCTCGTATCGAAAAGTTGCTGGAGGCCCAGAGAAAAATTACCAACCAAAGTCTTACTGAAGCTAAAAAACTGATAGCCGAAGGTAAAATTGATAAAGATACCGGCGGACTTCATTTATACAGGGCCTACCGCGGACTGCCTAAGAACAGCGCACTCATCAAATTCATGAGTGAGGAAGGCAACAAGCAGATCATGCAGAAGGCTGAGAACTACTATATAGGAGAGCAGCAGCGCAATATGCCTAAAGTGGATGCCGAACTATATTTTGCTATCGATGAAAAGAACAACAGTGTAGACCTTACCGAAAAAGGTATTGCATTGATAACCGGCGCTGGCGAAGACACCAATTTCTTTATCCTCCCTGATATCGGCTCTGAAATTGCCGAAATAGAAAAAACAAGCCAGACTCCTGAAGAAAAATTACAGAAGAAGGATGCACTCGTTCAGGATTACGCCATAAAAGCCGATCGTATACATTCCGTTCAACAACTGCTGAAAGCTTATACACTATTCGATAAAGACATCGAATATGTGGTAATGGAAGGCAAGGTCAAAATAGTGGATGAGCAGACAGGCCGTATCCTTGATGGCCGCCGTTACAGCGATGGTCTGCATCAGGCTATTGAAGCAAAAGAGAACGTACAAGTAGAGGCTGCAACCCAAACCTTTGCAACTGTAACGCTGCAGAATTACTTCCGTATGTTCCACAAACTCTGTGGTATGACCGGTACTGCGGAAACTGAAGCAGGTGAGTTCTGGACTATCTACAAGCTGGATGTGGTTTCTATACCTACCAATCTGCCTGTAACACGTAAAGACCAACAGGACCTCGTTTATAAAACCAAGCGCGAAAAATACAAGGCTGCAATTGATGAGATTGAAGCGCTGCGTGCCATTGGCCGCCCTGTGCTTGTAGGTACTACATCGGTTGAAGTTTCTGAGTTGCTCAGCCGTATGCTGCAGCAGAAAAAGATACCGCACAATGTACTCAACGCCAAACAGCATGCACGTGAGGCACAAATTGTGCAGGAAGCAGGTTTGGCAGGCGCCATAACCATTGCTACCAACATGGCAGGTCGTGGTACGGATATTAAACTGGGCCCCGGCGTTAAGGAAGCTGGAGGTCTGGCCATTGTGGGTACCGAGCGACATGAAAGCCGCCGTGTCGATCGCCAGTTGCGTGGTCGAGCAGGCCGCCAGGGTGATCCGGGTAGTTCCCAGTTTTTTGTTTCGCTGGAGGATGATCTGATGCGCCTGTTCGGTTCTGAACGTATTGCCTCATTGATGGACAAAATGGGCCATAAAGATGGCGAGGTACTGCAGCACAGCATGATCTCCAAATCTATCGAGCGTGCACAACGCAAGGTGGAAGAGAATAACTTCGGAATGCGTAAAAACCTGCTGGAGTATGATGATGTAATGAACGCCCAGCGCGATGTTATCTACAAGCGCCGCCGTCATGCATTGTTTGGCGACCGCCTTGCTATCGACCTTGATAATGCTATATTTGAAGTAGCCGTTGGCCTGAGCGAAGAATATGTGCAGAACAAGAACCTGGAGGCATTTAAACTTGAAGTGATCAGGCACCTGATCATTGAGCCAGATATGACTGTTGAAGAACTGGCTAAAGCGGATGCCAATACTATAGGCAACATTCTGTATCACCAGGTGAAAGATTTTTATGGCCGCAAAATGAATGCACTGCGCGAAGCCATTTACCCTAACCTGCAACAGATATATAACGAGAATGGCGACAAGATCGAAAATATAGTGATACCTTTTACAGATGGTATCAGGGGGATGCAGTTATATGTTGACCTGAAGGATGCAATTGAACAGAACGCACTGCCTGTAGTGCAGACACTGGAAAAGAACATCACACTGGCTATGATTGATGATGCATGGAAAAACCACCTGCGCGCCATGGACGATCTCCGCACATCAGTGCGTATGGCATCCTACGAGCAGAAGGACCCGCTGCTGATTTACAAGTTTGAGGCTTTCAAGCTGTTTAAAGCTATGATGCTGGAAACCAACCGCAACATCATCTCCTTCCTGCTGCGTTCTGGCATACCAATAAACGATGCACCACCACAGGTAGCACGCAGGCCCGAACCGCCAACCGATATGAGCAAGATGCGTATCAACAAAGCCCAGGTAGATGCCCGTGGCCAGGACTATGCAGCCAACGAAGAAGACTACTATACCGAACCCGGTGAAGCCCCAGCCCCACCCGTAAAACGTGCTCCGGTTGTATCAGGCCCCAAGATAGGCCGAAACGACCTCTGCCCATGCGGAAGCGGCAAGAAATACAAGGCTTGCCACGGTAAGGGATTGAATTGATTTTTATTTTGAGATTGATATTGAAACGCCTCCGGATTGGGAGGCGTTTTTATTTGCATGAAATAAATATGCGTATTTTTCAAACCTTTTATACATTCTCTATGTCTTTGTAAGAGAAGCCTTTATTTAAAACCAAACCAGAAACATATGAAAACCCTATTCCTTACTTTGTTTATTTTTTGCACTGCTGTTTCTTATGCATCCACAACCATCACGTCAACCAGTGTTTCCGGGCACTGGACACTTGCAGGTTCTCCCTACCTTATCTACAATAATATCCAGGTAGATTCCTTATCTGTTTTAACAATAGATCCGGGTGTAGAGGTGATTTTTCAGGGGTATTACAAGATGAATGTATATGGCAGCCTCATTGCTGCAGGCACAGCCACCCAATACATCAATTTCCATGTTCAGGATACCACAGGCTGGTCAGTTGATACAGCCACCGATGGTGGGTGGTATGGCATAATCATCGGAAATGATTCTACCTCATGCGATAGCATGTTATTCCGGTATTGCAATGTTTACGATGCCAAAACCGTAGCTATAGGTGGCATCCTCACTAACAAAAAGATCAGCTATTGCAATTTTTTTCACAACAGCGGTTATGTATTTGGTATAGGTTCCGTTTTTTCTGGTGTTTTTGAAGTGTCACATTGCAATGTTTATAACAATACATCTTTCCATGCCCCATTTGGAAATATTATATCTATATACAATTTGTATAATTACGACAATAATTTTACTTACTATTTCAACAATTGCTCTTTCCACGATAATAATTCTGCTTATACAATGATTTTGTGCTGGCATAGTAATTTGTTATTGGTTGGGAATGAAATTTACAACAATAAACAGATTGATACTGTTGAATCCAGCACAATAAATATAAATGAATCAAATTCAATAATTACTGGCAACAAAATTCATAACAACCTGTGCACTTATAATGGGGCTATATATGCCTATCAAAGCAATACAGATATTAACCGGAATTTAATTTGCAATAATCAGTCAGTGTTAGGTGGTGTAGGTAGCTATTTGTGCGGCCTAACTCAGGGCGGTGGAGGTATCCGCCTGCAATCCAATGATCCAACCCACCCTTATTACAATACCATCCGTAATAATGTTATCGCAAATAATGATGCTCAATTTGATGGTGGAGCAGTGTATATTAAAGGAACAAATGCTACTATTACCAATAACCAGATAGTTAACAATTCGGCACCAAATTGCCCCGGTATTAGCATACAGAATAATCTGGCATTAGGTACGCACACTTCAGTTACTATAAAAAACAACTTATTTTACAACAACCTATCTTCCGGATCAGATACCTTTAACCTTAATGTCAGCGGTGCCGACACTCTGAAATATGAAAACAACTGGACTCAGGTTTCTTTTTCTGCAGACATTGCGCATTTGGGCTATCTAAGCTATTATCTTTCTGGGGACACCACTACTAATATAATTGGTGCAAATCCCGGCATGGTTTCGCCAACACTCGCTCCAGGCACAGGTTTCAGTGCGCTTGCAGCTAATTTCGCATTATCCGCATCTTCTCCATGTATTAATATGGGGGATACCATCGGTTCAAATCCCGATACTGTAGACTTTTACGGCAATCAGAGAATCAATGGAAGTGCTGTTGATATCGGAGCGTTTGAGTATAACCCATACCTTCCCCTGGAAATTAAAAATAACACTATACCTACAAGCCAGATTGAAGTTTATCCCAACCCGGCCAATAATTTAATCTATGTTTCTACTCCCAAATCTTCCGGATTGATAAAACTAACCAATTATTCAGGAAATACCATTGCAAAAAAACAAGTCGTTTCAACCCTCACCTCCTTGGATATTCACACCCTCCCCCGTGGCATTTATTTTGCAATCTGGAATGATGGCAATGGCGAAAAATCGGTACAGAAGGTGCTGGTGGAATAGCCCAATATCCAATAAATTCAATTTTGAACATCCAAAAATACGTGAGAACTTTATCTCCAAAATACGGATAGATAAAAATGGATAAGCAATATATAGTTCAGGTCGATGATAATTATCATTATGCCGACGAAAGTGAAAGATATTGCGCTGGCACATTTGCAATGCTCAATCAAGCCATACAGGTATGTGAGGCTATTACAATAGAGAGTTTAAAAAGCGTTTATGAACCAGGAATAACCGCAGGCAAACTTTCATCCCAGTGGGCCATGTTTGGCGATGATCCTTTTATTACCGGAGACGTTGATGACGTAGCATTTTCAGCAAGAAAATTTATTACGGAAGAATTATGTACCAAGATTATAAAAGAAATCGAAACTGTCACACAATAATTATTTGAAATACTGACGAAATAACTTCCACTAGATAACAAAGTAATTTCGTCATTGTTCCCACTCTACTCAGCAGGTAAAAATGTGCATCATAGAATTGTTTGATTTAAACTTTCCTTACGAACTCATTATTTCCTGATGTTCTCAGTGTCTCTGCCTGAGTAGCAGGTGAAACTTGTCTTGTGCTTTTTTACCAGATAGGCAGTTTATACAAACCATCCAATTAAATTAACTGTCTATTATTTGTAATTGGTGATTTTTATAATAGTAAATGGCAACTATTTGGAATTTACAGTATTTCTATATAAATTTATTTCTTTTTATCGAATGCTCATATAAACCTGCCTTAATGAAAAATATTTTTATTCTTATAGTCTTAATACTGCTGGGGGCCAATTGTGGGGCACAGGTATTTTCTGCACCGGTTGGCATAGCCACAGTGGTTACACCAGGTGAGTATAACCTCACCCCAGCCTCTATGTGTGGTGGAGGGCATAAAGGGGCTGTCTGGTGCACCACCACAATAGATTTCTCTGTAAGTTTCGTCCTTACCTACCAGGCAAGTTTCGATCAGGCAGTTGGTATTGGCGCCGATGGTATTGCAGTGGTTTTCGGGCAGAATATCACGCCCACATCCATCAATTTTACCGATGCCTACCTGGGCTATTACAACGTTATAGGTGGCCCTTCTGATCCCGATTTCAATAATTCAATCGGTGTGGAGTTCGATATTTACGACAATACCTACCTTACCTATTTCGATGATATTCCCGGTACCGATCATACTGCTGTTTGCCTGAACGCTGTGCCAACCACTCCGGTTACCGGGCCAATTGCTATTTCACCTTCCACTACCAATATCAAGGATGGCGCTTTTCATGATTACAAAATCACATGGTGCCCGCTTACCCATACTTTGCAAGTATTTTACAACGATACGCTGCGGCTGAACAGTGTATATGATTATGCATCTGTTTTCACTTCACCTACAACCGTTCATTGGGGATTCTCTGGTGGCACAGGTGCAGCCTGCTCCAACCAGATCATAAAAAATATCAGCCTTGTAACCGGCACTTTCTGTGCACCGCCACCACCCTGCCAGGTAAATTCATTGATTATTAACACAGGCTATGACCCAGTTACTGGCTTGGCTATTGTAGCTGGCGCAAACGGTGCCACTCCAGTACCTGACCCAAAATGGGCACTAACATCTGTTGCCACCGGAGTAGCTGCTGCGATTACCGGTACGCCTATACCAGGCCTTATGGAGGTTGTTCCCGGAAATAAGGCAGATATTATTCAACCATTGGGCGGATACTGGGCTACAAACCCCTTAGGTAATCCTGGGGGCTGGATAAGCTGCCTTAACTCAAATGTCTACTATGACTGCTTGTGCGACACCCCTTATTATATGACACTGGGCCGGACATTCAAAATGTGTAACAACGATAGCATAAAACTTGAATTAAATATTGCAAACGACAATTACATATCTGCAACAGATATTGATGGCATACCGCTCCCATTCTTCCAAACAACACCTCCGTTAACTACTTATTTTTCTACGTTTGCCAACTTTACCCAGACAGTATACCTTACCGCAGGCACACATACCATCCACTTTAAAATTAATAACTGGAACCTTTTGCCTGGCGCGATTCCCGATAATCCAACCGGACTTGATGTATATGGTACGGTTTCTTCAAGTACTGGAATAGCGACTTTGTTATCTGAGACCGACACAATGTGCACCTGCGGCACTGTGGTTATTACCTGCGACTCTCTTTCAATGCCCGATTCGGTAAAATTGTGCAAAAATTCCACCTACACCATCCCTGTTGTTCTTTACGGAACCAACCCTGCATTAAGCTTTCTCTGGTCGCCGGCAACCGGTTTATCTTCATCCACAATTCTCAATCCTTTACTCACTGCCAATGCATCAGGGTGGTATCATCTCACTGTAAATTCAATTACATCTGGCAACCTCATTGTCAATGGCGATTTCAGCTCTGGTAATACCGGCTTTACCAGCCCCGATTATACTTATCTGGCTACCATTCCCATATCAAATGAGTATACCATAACCACAGATATTTTCCTGGCAGATCCGGGATTAACATTCCATTTTTATGACCATACAAGTCCCCCAACAGGCAATTTCTTGGCCATTAACGGAGGAAACCCTGCAGCTAATACCCGAGCCTGGCAGGAAACAGTTCCGGTTACTGCCGGCACTTCCTATCAATTCAATGCATGGTATGCCTACTGGACCTATGACCCAACTGGTCTCAGCAATCCAAATCTTTATGTAGAGATCACACCTACGGGTTCCGGCACTACTTCGATAGATACTTTTGCACACCTCACCTCCAGTCTTGTGTGGATGCCTGAAAGTTATTTATGGACGGCACCAGTTGGCGCTACAGGCGCTATCATCAGAATAATAGACCAGAATTCTGCCTATTTCTACAACGATTTCTGCCTTGATGATATATCCTTTAAACCACTTTGCATTGCCAAAGACAGCATTTATGTATTGGTTGCCCCACCCGATACTACCTTCAAATCTGTTGATACCAGCATTTGCAGTACTGAAGGGTCAATGTCACTTCATGCCCCTTCAGGCATCAGTTGGCTATGGAGCCTTGGCAATACGACTCAGGATATCTCTGTAAATCTCAGCGGAACTTATTGGGTAAATATTATCAGGGGTTGCGACTCCATGCTATCAGATACTTTCCATGTGGCTATAAATCCTGTTCCTGTAGTTAAATTAAGATCCGATACTTCAGTCTGTGATGGCATACAAGTCGTTCTGGGTTCACCTGAACCTCATGGAGTAGCTTATAATTGGAGTACCGGCAGCACCGATTCCTCAATTAAAGTTTCGGTCAGTGGCACCTACATACTCAGGGTAACAGATCAGGGTTGTACCCGGTCAGATTCAATGAAATTGACGACTATTTCAAAACCTGCACCTATTTTCCTGGGGCCGGATACCGTTCTTTGCAAAGGTGAAGAAATAACTATAAGCACAAATACCAACAATACAGTATGGAGTAACGGAGAGACCGGGAAAAGCATTATTATCAGCATTTCCGGCGTATATTATGCTGTTATCACTAACCAGTGTGGCATTACATCCGACACCTTGCACGTTGATGTAGAACCCTGCGATCTTTGGTTTCCTACGGCTTTTTCACCCAATGGCGATAACCTGAATGATTATGCAAGGGTAGTTGGCGATCTGAAAATGATCAGAAATTTCTCTTTAAGTATTTATAACCGCTGGGGAGAACGGGTATTTCATACCACTGATATCTATGCCGGTTGGGATGGCGAGTATAAGGGGGTGAAACAAGATCTGGGCACCTTCTTTTATATGATCAATTACACCTTGCAGGGAAAATCACACTTGCTTAAAGGCGATCTTACTTTGATAAGGTAAAGTCAATACCAGATTACACCTTAATAAGAAACGCCAACACATATATAATTATATATCTATATTTACAACAATCAATCCCAAAATCATTGACCACCTAATGCCGCCATTAATTCAGAAAAATACTGATATGTCTTGACAAGCAGCGCCTGGGCGAGGGTTATGGTAAAGCGCCTTAAAGTATTGAATCCTTACAGTATCCTCCTGCATATCTTCAAATCGACGAGTTTGTTGCCGGTAAACTCTTCAAGACAAAAGGACATTACCTTACAACCAAAAAAAAGAGGCCATCCTGGCCTCTCTTAAAATATTTTTTACCATAAAAACAGCGGCACCAGCCACCAAGGCGATACATACCATGGGTCGTAGTAGGGTTCATAATATTCTACAGTTTCGTATTCTTCTACTATGGTTTCCTGCTGGCTGCCATTATTATTGTTTCGGCGGTTTTTTTCCTCTTCCTCTTTACGGCGTTCCGTTTCCTGCTTCAGCAAATCCATCATCAGGTCGGTACCCTGGCGCACTATGTCTTCTATCACATCTGGCGTTCCCAGGTCTTCGGGCTTCAGGGCATTGGTGCATATCTCTTCTATGTCCTTCCATATCTCATCACTGGCAAGATCCATCTGCCAGCCGGTAATTTCGGTATCTATACGCTTTTCATTGATGAACGACATGAATACAATCTCTGCCGGGTCCATTTTCTTGAAGATGGCTACTGCAATTCTCAGGTCTTCAAAACGCTCATTGTTGGTGAAGTTGTCCCACTGCTCATCGGTATCAAAATCAAAGAACCGGGCAAAAGCAAACTCCCCCTTGGTGAGATCTACAAACGAAAAGATATCAAACAGTTTCAGATAATCCTGGAAACGCTTATTGAATAGTTCATGCGCCTCTCTACCCTTTGCAGTAGGCACATAATTGCGGCCTGATGTGGTCACATAGCCCTTGGCCATCAAGTCCACAAAGAAAGGCTCCAATACCTTATCATCCTGACTGGCTACTACTCCGAACTGGCGGTTATTCGAAATCATTTCATCCAGCAGTAATATGCTGCGGAAGTTCTTTTTATTGTTTTCGGTTACGAACATGGTAATTCAATTTGAATTAAAGGCTTGCTCACACATTCGTAAGCCAGCCTGAAAATAATGTTTATAAATTACTGTGCCACCTTAGCAGCCGCACGTTTAGCCTTAATAGCATCTAGGGCATTGTTGCTGTTGGTACCGGCTAGTACTTTATTTATTTCCTGCTCAGAGCTCATGGTACTGCTTGCAATATCGGCATGGGCATCGGCCAGAAACTGGGTAGCTGTGGTCTTGGCTTCCATACGGTCGAGTGTAGACATCAGGCCATCAGTATCAATATTGCTCAGGGCCTTATTGATAGCCAGAGAAGCATCAGCGATCTTGGTGTTCGATTTGATCATCTCAGTGCGGTGTTTCGCCTCAACAATGGCATCGCGCAGCGCCTTTATTTTTGTTTCCAGTGCAGCAATAGCTGTTTCTGTTTTAGCGGCATCAGCTGCATACTTGGCGGATGCATCGTTGTGCATCTGGTAGTTTTTGCTGGCTTCATTGGCCAGTCCATTACCTTTTTCTGCTTCTATTTTACCACTCTCTATACCATCCAGCAACTGGTTGGTTTTGCTCTCCCACTCTGCTGCCAGGTTAGCCTCCTTTTGGGCGTTGGCACGTGTCTGCAAAGCCGTAGCTTTAATCTGCGCTTCAGCGTTTAAGGCCTCCTGCAGGTTTTCGCTCAGTTCGCGAACAATCTGGTCTGCCATCTTTACCTGGTCTTCCAATTTATCTACTACTGCGTTAGCATTTGAAACGCCTATACGGAACAACCTCTGTAATAAACTCATTTTAGTTGGTTTTAGTTTTTGGAAATTATTAATTGAATATTTAATTGCAAAATCAATGCCACGTATGTGATCTATGACTTTTTAGCATAAAGAAACCTGTAAAAATTATCTGCGCCTGCCACCAAATGACCTGCCAGAACTACGCGATGGCGCCGACCTCATAGGGCTGGAACTACGGCTGCTGCTGTTACCAAACCCACCTGTACCCACCGGGCGGCTGGTATTGCGGTTGCCAAAGCTTCTCTGTGAAGATGAGGGTGAACTCAAAGAAGAACGGCTGGGCGCTGCTGATGAACGGCCTGCACTACTGTTGTTATGAGGTACAGTATAGGATGATGTTGTAGGCCTGTACACTGTGCGCACCACTGTGCGGCGGGAAGAATAATATCCCGGATAATGACCATAACCATACATAGGCATATAGTAAGGATGCGGCCTCATGAGGTATGCCATGAACAGCATAGTACCGAAGGAGATATGTGGCTGATAATAGTCGTAATTAGGGCCACAATAGGCAGGTGTACCCTGTATCTGCAGATTGGCAGTCTGGTTGCCCTGATCAGGAGTGATGGTCAGTTTTGCCACTACTGTGGGGGGATTAACAGCTGCATCATCGATCTCCAACTGATTCTGGCCGGTTTCTTTAACTGTCAGGTAATCTACTTTGCCATCCTTATCCAGGTCCAGATTATTAATATTGGTAGCAGGGTCATTGATCTTCTCTTCCAGCACTTTAGGGTCAGAACTCTTCTGTACAACCGCCGAAAGCGCATTGACATCGAAGGCAGTATTGCTTGCATCGGCCTGGATATTTACATCATTTTTCAAAGGCGAGACAGATACCCTGTTCTGCTGTTGCGGGTATTGGCGGTTATCGCCTCCGCAGCTATACAAACCCAGCGAAAATGCCGATACTGCTATTAAAAGTAATTTTTTCATTGAATTGGATGCTTAATGTAATACAAAGATATAACGGATTTTCCTTAGCAAAACGATAATTCGGTGAATTAACATTTAACAGCGGTGAGTGTATAAATACGGAGGATTAACATAATAACTATGCAGAATTTGAGTATTCTTCCAGTTTTTCTTTTTCATCCCTTGTCAGGCTTTTGATGCCCTTTCGGTGGATTTTTTCCAGAATATCGTCTATTTCATTCTGCTTCGCCCTTTTATTCAGGTTATAGCGATCTTCAATGGTAGCATTGCGATGCTGATTAAAATAGAAATTGTCGACAAATAAAACATGTGGCCGGGTAATAATTAGGTAAATAAAGAACAGCGCCGGAACACTGATAATAGAGATTGTAAACAGGTTTTGAGAAAACGCTTGCCAGTGAAAACACAATGCTGCAAACATGCCTACCAATGCCCCACCCAGGTGCGCTTCATGACCAATATTATCGGCCTTGGAACGTATACCATAGATGGAATACAAAATATACGCCAGCCCAAACAACCAACCAGGGATGGAAATGGGAAGAAAGAACATGCGCACATTCATGCCGGGGAACAGGGCTATGGAAGCAAAGATGATACCACAAACAGCCCCTGAAGCGCCAACAGCACTATAATCGCCATGTTGGCGGTGAATAAGGAGCGCCAGCAGATCACCACCCACCAAGCCTGCCATATAAACAATCAGGAAAGGAACGCCACCCATGTAAAGTTCAAGCATGTTACCGAATAAATACAGGGTTACCATATTCATAATCAGGTGCACCCAACCTACGTGCAGAAAGCCTGAACTGATGAGCCTGATATATTGTTTCTCAACCAGTATTTCATCGACCCTGAAAGAAAAACGGTCGAAAAATGAACCACTTTTAAACCCCTGCCAGGAAAAAATTACATTGATCAGTATGATGATCAGCGATATGAGTGGTATGGGCTGCATAGCTATTGAAATGAATAAGCAAGATAGGAAAATCTTGTATTCAGTTTAGCAGGAAAAAAATAGTTAATGAAGAAATCAGTTCCCTATATCCTGTTTCATAAAAACTTACTTATATTTGTTTAAACAAAAGTTCAATGTATGAAAAACTGCTCCATTTTTCTGATTGTTGCAATACTGGCCAATGGCACTTTGAATGCCCAGTCTTTTAAGAAAGGATCCTTACTGATCAGCGTTTCGGAGGGTACTACATATACCCACTACGTAATTACCGACAATAACACCAATCCGGGAGTGGTAAAGGATTACAATTGGAACGGCGACCGCGACCCGCTGTTTATAGAATACGGTATCTCCAAAAAATGGGGTATCGGCCTGCTTATGGGTGGCGATATATTTCATATCAATCCATCGACTTATTACAACACCAGCTCAAAAGATAATAAAATTATCACTTCAGAACTCACACTGGAAGGTAGTTACCATTTTTATAATACCCGAAAATGGGACATCTCTGGCTGCATGGGTCTTGGTTTTGCCGGTGTGTATTTCAACGGGTATAATGGCGATGCTGTGAACACCAAGTACAATGCAGGCGGCAACATAATCAGGCTATCGGGCAAGGCGAGGTATTATCCGTTTAAGCGGTTTGGGATATTGGGCATCCTCAGCACCTATGCCGAATCGTGCACTCCCGACCCTACCAAAAACAGCCTGGTAAAGCTGACAAAAACCAATATCAGTGGCTATGCCATTGAGTTTGGTCTTTGCTACAGGGTAAGAAGGTAAATTTCATCATAGTATGAAGAGAATCGTATTAGTTATCCTGGTGTTGGCGCTTGCAATAACCGCCTTCTGCAAAAAGAAAAAAACTTTCAATGAATATAACAGCGGTGAAACGCTTGTATTGAAAATGAATGAAGAATTTGTAATCTCTCTCACTAATCCGGGTGATTGCGGCTATTCTTTCCTTCCGGTTGTTTACGACACTTCTGCGCTCAGGTTAATTGCACATACGCACATATCTCCTAAAAAACGTCCCAATATACGTGCAGGCGATTTCGGTCATGACGAATGGAAGTTGAAGGCCATTCATAAAGGCGTAACGAGTAATTTAGCAATAAAAATTCAACGCCAATGGGAGGCAGACAAAGGAGAAACGATTACCAAATTCGCTGCGACCGTAAAAACAGAGTAATGTCGGTTTAGCCGAAATCGGTTCATCAGACAACGATTGGCGCTCTAAAATAACGTGAGCCCAACGAATTAAATCACTTTTTAATGATTATTATAATTGTTTTAATCCCAAACCCAAAAGGCTGTTAGGTAACAGAGATTTTTAGCTTGGCTAGTATATTTTTAGTTTTTTTATTTATTTCGGAGATGAAGGATTGAGATTCGTTTATTTGTACCTGTCTGATCTGAGACAGATGTAAGATGACATC